>NZ_CP043507.1 GCF_008365315.1 Acetobacter vaccinii
ACAAGGGCACGCGTGAGGGCGTGTTCCAGGCCATCGCCACCCGCTTTGGGGTCTGGCAGCGCTGGGTGGACGGGCATGTGGAATTCTACCGCACGGAAACCCGGACCTGGGCCATTCCTGCTTTTGCAGGGGATTCCACGATCGACACCTCCATTATCGCCTATACGGGCGGTGGGTCTGGGGGCAGTTCAGGCGGTGGCGGTTCGGGCGGGGGCATGTCGGGAGGAGGCAGCTCGGGCGGCGGATCATCAGGCTCGGGGTCTGGCTCATCCGGCCAGTCCATGGGTGTTGCCTCCATCAGCAGCCATGGCAAGACCAACCGCTGGACCAATCTGACGAAGACCGCGCAGATCATTTCAGGGGGGGCCAGTGTCTTCGCCGATGAAGCGTTGGGCACCCTCTCGGCCACAGGCTCACCCGACCAGATGGCCCGTATCGAGGACTGGGTGTCGTCCCTCAAAAGCGACATGCTCAAGCAGGTCGCCGTCGAGGTGCATGTCTATACGGTCAAGATTTCGCACGAAAGCAACTACGGCTTCAGCCCGACCCTCAGCTTCACGTCAAAGGGCGGGCTTCTGGGGCTGAGTTCCTCTCCGGCCGCCATCCCTGCCATCCAGACATCCGATACGCCGTTCTCCTTCGGGGCCTCCATCCTCGATACGGGCAAGGGGACCGGGGGTCTGTTCTCGGGCTCGAAAGTGGTCGTCCAGGCGCTGCAGCACATGGGCAATGTCACCGAACAGTATGACCGCTCGGTGGTGACGACCAACGGTCTGACAGCGCCCTTCCAGAACGGGATCAACACCACCTACCTGGCCAATTCCAGCTCCGTTCTGGCCTCCAACGCCGGGGCATCCAGTTCGCTCTCGCCCGGTGTTGTCATGAGCGGATTCATGGGCTCGGTCACACCGCGCATCGTGGACAACCGCATCCTGCTGCACGTCAACTTCCTGCTGCAGACCCTGCTCTCCATCACCACGATCTCGGGCGGTCAGTCCTCGCTGCAGGCTCCCAAGACGTCCAGCACGTCCCTCGACGACACTGTTGCCCTGCAGAACAACTCCACCCTCGTTCTGAGCGGCTACGTCGATGACGCTACCCAGCGCACGCATAACGGTGTCGGCTCCGCCCTCAACTGGGCGTTCGGCGGGGGCGGGGATGCGGTCGTGGAAAAAACCCATGTTGTCGTCACCGTGGAGGCCCACACCCTGTGAAAACCGCCCTCACCCTCACGCTGGCCCTCATGGTGCCAGCCCTCAGTGCCCAGGCCCAGACACCCGACTGCGCCCTGCATCTGCAGGAGCCCGCACGCGGTGGCACCCTGACCCAGGAGCAGCTGGACGCAAACAACGCCTGTCTCGCCGTGCTTCAGGTCAAACGCAAGATTGCCGAAGACCTCTCCTCCATCGCCGAAAGCGAACACCACGCCCAGGAGACCCTCACCCGCTCCAGCGCACATTCACCCGCACCCGCCCCGGCCCGTGTCGTGGCCAGCACGGCTGCACCGCCTGTCGTCACACCAGCGGCCCCTGCCCCCAAAGCCGCCCCCCTGCCATCCGTGGAGGGCATCCTGTGGAATGGCAGCCAGCAGACAGCCCTGCTGTCCATGCCTGATGGCGGGACACTCGAAGCCCGCGCCGGCACACGCCTGCCCGATGGCAGCACCGTGGTCTCGATCCGCATGGATGAAACGCGCACCGAACCCGCCGGGGTGACCATCCGGCGCGACGGCCTCCTCATCAGCCTGTCTGGCGGGAGTGGCGCACAGACCTCCACCCCCCATGCCAGCACTCCCTCCACCGGCCAGACCGTCATGGTTGCGCCCTTTATCGGACACTGAGGCCCAGAATGGCGATTTTCATACGATCAGGTGATACGCGCTGGTGCGGCGGCCTCCGATGGGTCGCCTACATGCGCAAACCCGGTTTCTTCGCATTGCGGCGCAATGCTCTGGACATGGGCATGACGCATTTCATCCGCTCGCGCGATCTGCCCCGTCGGGCAGGCTTCATGCAACTGGTGGCTGACACGGCCTCCACCCGCAAGATCAACAGCCTGCTGGTCGCGGTCATCAGGAAATACGGCGCGCGCAGTTACATCGAACTGGAGATCGGCCCCGACCAGACCTGGTTCGCCGCCACCGACGATGACGCCTCCCCCCTGCCAGGCTCCGATCAGATCTATACCGATGAGGAAATGGCCGGGATGCGGACCGCTCTGACCGGATGGCGGTTTGAAACACGCGAACTGGCCACAGGCGAAAAAGGCGATGCCTTTCTCAGCGGCCTGCCACCATCCCCGCTGACAGTTCATTCCATCTCGCTCCGCCCGCTCTGCCTGGGTCTGGCCAGCCTGGCCGTGCTGGGTGGCACGGCTCTGGAAGCCTACAGTGTCGTGCACGAACGCCAGCTTCGCCATTTCCGTGAGGAGGCCCGTCGCACCTTCCTTCTCCAGCGCCAGAAAGCCGAAGCCGCCGCCCGCAATGCCCAGTCCCCGGGGGAATGGGTCAGAATGTGCATGGCCAACGGCTATCATCTGCCTGCCTACACCCATGGGTGGACACTCAACCGATGGGAATGTGTCGGCAATGAGCTGGATGTCGAATGGACACGTTCAGGCGGCACCCTTGCCGATGCCCCGCATGGTGACGTGCGCAGTAATGGCAACATCGTCAGCGGCCATCTGCCCCTGTTACCCGTGGAGGCGCATGAACCTCCGTCGCGTGAGGCGGCCGCCGACAGCAGGCAGTTCATTTCCTACCTCCAGGCATCGGGGGTCACCCCCACGATCACCCAGAGCGGTCTGTCCGGGACCACAGCAGGTCACGCCCTGCCCCAGTCCTTTTCCATCAGCTTCACCTGGCAGAGTGATCCGCGCGCCGTGCCCTGGGACACGTTTGCGGGTCTGCACATGGAGCGCCTGGCCCGTGTCGTTGCCGCAGGCGGCGAGCAGACCGGCAAAACCCTCGAATACCTGATCAAGATCAGGATCGACGACACTCCCGCCCATTAAGGAGACGCGTCCCATGAAATGGTTTTTCCGGCGTGATGTCACGCCCACGACAGACCGCATCCCTGCGGTCATCACTACTCCACGCAGTCTGGAAGGACAGATCCATTTCGACCCGGCCGAGCGCCAGGTCATCGCCAGCGAGCAGCTCAAGGGCAAGGTTCATTTCCTGCAATGGCTGGATATGGTACGGCAGGTTCCGGGGCACCGGTCTGTGACCGTGCAATACGCCACCATGAGTACCGTGACAGAACAGCTGGACCGGGCGCACCATACGACACAGACCACAGACGCACCCGGCGATGAAGCCGAGGTTGCCGACAGGGCACTGGCCCTGCTGCGCGAAGGCGCGTCCGTCGGCGCCTCGGATATTCATATCCTCAGGCGCGAACGCCATACGGAAGTCCAGTTCCGGATCAACGGCAATCTGGTTGTCGCCTATGAATTGGACAATCCCTACGCCGATCGTCTGATCCGCGCCATGTATCGTCTGGGCTCCTCGCAGGCAGCCTCCGTCACCGAAAGCCTGTTCCAGGATGGCGCGATTTCGGGAGATATCCTCAAGGGGACGGGTCTGGAGAACGTCCGTATCGTGCGCGGTCCCTGTGTGCCCCTGACCCTGGGGGGCCAGTTCATGATCCTGCGTCTGCAGGCAACAGCTACCCTCACCGCCCGCAGGCCGGCCCGGCCCCCGATGACCCAGTACCGGACACCGTCCCGTCCTGCAGGGGAGCTGAAATTACGGGAGTCCAATTACTCCCAGTCCCAGGTTGATCGGATTCTGTCGATCGTCATGGCCCCCTCGGGAGCCCTGCTCTGTACCGGCCCGACAGGCTCGGGCAAGACCACCCTTCTATCTGAAATCTGGAAAGAAAAAGCCCGCTGCATGCCCGGGCGCAGGCTGGTCACGATCGAACAGCCTGCCGAGTTGATCATGCCCTGGGCTATCCAGCTTGATATTCCCAACACGGCTGATGCTGAAGAAGCCGCCCGGCTCATGGCCGAGCGCCAGCGCACTACCCTGCGGATGGACCCCGATGACCTGGGCCTGGCCGAAATCCGTGACGTGGAAAGTGCGCTGACAATGTTCAGCGAGGCACAGACCGGCCATTTCGTCGGCACCACGCTGCATGTCGATGACCCGTTCGATTTTCCGCTGCGCCTGCAGAACATGGATTTTACCCGCCTGTCCTTTGCCATGACATGCAATGCCTCGGTCATTCGTGGGGTGGTTGCCCAGCGGCTGCTGCCGGTCCTGTGCCAGTGCGCCGTGCCCTGGTCGTCCACGGAAGGCCGGATGGCACGTCTGTCGCGCCTGTCATGCGAAGCCGTGCCCGGCTGGTGTGATGATCTGACACACGTCAGGCAGGTCGGCCCCGGGTGTGCCGCCTGTTACGGCACGGGGTACACCGGTCGTACGGTGGTCGCCGAAGTCGTCGAGACCGATGAACGGCTCATGAACGACTTTATCATGCTGGGCGTCAGCCGGGCCCGGCACCGCTACCGCTCACGTCCCGACGCCGATCCCTCCATGCTTGAAACCGCCATGGGTCTGGTCGCTCGCGGGATCGTTGACCCCTTTGACGTCAATACCCGTGTGGACCGCATCAGGCCCAAGGACGTCGTCCTGGAAGAACGCCACCTGGGGGCAAGGGACTGAACCATGGAAATCCGTTACACCGATGTCGATTACGACCGCAGGTCGCAGATCAGTTCAAGCGTCAGCCGTCTTGTCAACAGACTGGATTTTTCCTGGAAAAACAGGGAGAGTCTTTATCAGATGCTCTCCATCCGCCTGCGTGTGGGAATGTCTGAGGCGAGCATCATCCGGATGTTTGCAGTCCAGGCCAGGCGCAACCGTCAGAAGTCCGTCTGCAGGGTCACTGACGCCATGATAGGGCGCCTCCAGCACGGGGAAACCCTGACTGAAACTCTGCGTCCCTACATTCCCGATGATGAATACATGATCATCATGGCTGGAGAAAAAGCAGGGACTTTACCCGATGCTCTCGAACTGCTCTGTGAAAGCAAGTCGGGCTCCAACGCCATGCTCCATGCCTCCTTCAAAGCCCTTGCCCAGCCATTACTCTATCTGGCTGTCATCTACGTCTTTCTCTACGTCATGGGCACAACCATTCTTCCGGGGCTGATCAACGGTCCTCTGGCTCCCAAAACACCCAGCACCTCACAAAAAGTCCTGATGGTCGCCACGTCACTGGCAACAGGCTGGTATGGGCCAATCCTCATCACAGTGCTGGTCACATCCGCCCTTGTCATCTGGCAGAGCCTGTCACGTCTGACAGGTCCTCTTCGTGTCATGCTGGAGCGGATACCCCCGTGGTCTCTCTATCGCGACATTCAGGGGTTTATCTGGATTTCCAGCTTTCTGGCCCTCGTGCGTGCAGGTGTCCCCGACAAGGATGCCGTCAGGCTGCAGTCGGCGAACGCCTCACCCTGGCTGCGCGAGCGCCTGGACGCCATCTACACGAACCTCACCGTCAGGGGAATGAGTTTTCCAGACTCCCTGCTGGAAACCGGACTGACATTTCCATCGCCCAGGATCATGGATGATGTCGAAGCGAACTGGATCAACAAAGCCGGATATGACCGGCTGTATCATTCCACACGCCATTGGGCCACGACCCTCGAAAAACGCACCATCGCCTTCGCCAAGAGGACGGAAAACGGGTTCGTCTACCTCATGATCGGCCTCAGCGTCGTGCTGGCAGCCGCGTGTGATAACCTCGGCACAGACGTCTCCCACATGACGAATTTCTAGGCCCGGCCGGACCCACAACAGCCCGCCTTACACTGGCCCGTGTCAACAACACTGAAAGTTCGTCATTATGGATAGTATGATTGCAGTCCTCGCCAAAGCCACCCTCGGGGGGTTGGCGCTGCTCGCCGTTGTTGGCCTCATCTACGAGGCCTTTCACAAAAGCTCGGAACAGATTGCTGCTAATTTTGAAACCGAGCTGGTCACAAACGTCCAGGGGTATTTCCAGGGCGGTGTGACCGCACGGAACTACTCCGGGCTGACGAACCAGGTCGCCATTCAGGCCGCCCTGGTTCCCAAGGGCATGCTTCTGAGTGGAGATACATCGACCCTCAAAGGACCATGGCCCAACTCCACAGTCACTCTCGCCTCCGCCAATAGTGGCATGGGGATGACGGCAACGTGGAATAATGTGCAGAGCGAGGATTGCGCGACATTCGCACGCTCGCAGAGCCCGACCAGCCTGACAGTCAACGGGACAACAATTTCCCCGACCAGTTCAACCGTGGCGGCCGATATTGCAACGGCCTGCAATGCAGGCACGACCAGTTCCACTGTGACCATCATGTTCGAACACGATAGCTGATCCTGCGGTGCAGCCATGGGCTATCTCCTGCTCGCCCTGACCATCATCATCGGCCTGTTCGCCGAAGGCGCCGGGACATGGGTGCGTGCCAACGCCCCGTCCCTCAACGCGCCACCTGCGTATGCCGTCCAGCCCTGGCTGGCCTACAAAAGTGCGGTGCAGGTCTATGTCGAACAGCATCCAGGGGTCTCAGGATCCCTGGATCTCGACACACTGGGCCTTCAAGGACAGACGGCGGCCCTGGCGCAGGCTGGCAACAGCATCATCGCAACACCCGGACAGACCACGGTGGTCACATGGATGGCCATGCCCGCCAATGCCCAGGCCGATACCCTCAGCCTCTCTGACGGCGACCACAGCATCGGTCTCTCTAACGGCACCAGCTGGACATCACCGTGGTTCGGCGACATGGGCGCCCTGCCGCTCATGGTGCCCGCAGGTGACATCGTCTCCGTCGTCATACTCAGCGGAACAGGTTTCTGAATGCCTCAACTCATCGCGATGCTGGCCGCAGCCATCCTGAGCATCACCCCGACAGTCATGTATTTCCAAAACCTGCAGGACAGTCACCGCCAGGCTGTCATCAATATCACGGCGCAGCAGTTCCAACTCCTTCTGGCTGGGATTCACCGCTACGTCCGCGCCCATGCGACCCCCCTGGAGGATGGCCTGTCCACCGGGCAGATGGTGCCGGTGACACTCGACGCCCTGCTTGCCGAGCATGACCTGCCGCCCGGCTTTACCGCCATCAACCCCTTTGGCCAGCAATGGCAGATCTACGTGGCCCAGCCTGTCACGGGCACGCTGGAGGCGTGGATTACCGCGACCGGAGGCGAAACCCTGTCCCCCAGGGACGTGGTGTCAGTCGCCACCCATACCGGCGCACAGGGGGGATATATTCCCCAGGATGGGCTGATCGCCGGTCTGACATCGCAGGTCGCCCAAGGGGCGGCCGGGACCTGGTCGCGCAGCATTCCTGGCGCAATCAATCCCGGGCCCGGCCATCTCTTCGGGATCGTCGCCTCGGCCAATGACGTCGATAACAACGCCGACTACCTCTATCGCGAAGCCGTGCCTGGTCATCAGGAACTGACCACCATGCGCTCGCCCCTGGGCATGGGGGGCAACGATATCAACGATGTAAAAACCCTCAATGGCCATGACGCCAATTTCACCGGCCGGATCGGTGTCGGCGGAACACGCGCCGCAGACGGTCCCTACCCCGGGGTGTGGTATGGTGGCGTGCATACATTTGATTCCTATGTCGATGGCGGTACCTACGGAGCAGGCACCAACGGCTCCATGAACGTCGCCATCTCCGGTCAGGGTGCCAGTGGCTTTGGCTGGGCCAGCCAGTTCTGGACCGCCCCTGTGTTCCGGCCAACACTGGTCGCCGTCTCCGGCCAGCCCTGCGGCACGGCCGACAATGACACGACCTCCTGGGCAACGACACACTGGGCAGGCACCACGACAGACAGCGGCTCCTTCGCCATCGAAAACGGTGACATCGCCAAGGATGAGAACGGCGCAACCCTCGTCTGCCGCAAGGGGATCTGGAGCCCGGCCGTCGCGGGCGCGCATGTCACCAACTACATGCTCGACCCCACGCCGGGTGATCCCAGCGGTGATACCCATGCCGCATCCCTGGGCGAGCACGTCTTCTGCGCCCTGACGGACAGCTTCGAATACAACAAGGAAGACCCCACCTACGGCTTCACACCCAACGCAACGCGTGTTCTGCCCGTGGGGATCGGACCACATGGCTTTTTCATCTGGAACCTCTCGCGTGGCGACCATGGCACGTTCGGGGGCGGGGCCGCGTGCATCGACTTTGACAATACCGCAGCCACCACAGTGTCCAACGCCACCATCAGCGGATCGAACTGACATGGCCGCCGCAACCCTTGCCGCCTGCATCAGTCTGGCCGCAACCGCCTACCATGTCACACCGGCCGCCATCACCCGTGTCCTCGATACGCCCGCACCTGGCAGTGCTGCGGTGGGTGTCATGCACCTGCCCCCCGCCTGGGTGCCGATACTGACGCGGATCGGTTTCGATCCCGCGAGGCTGGGCAGTGATGACTGCACGAACATCGCCGCAGGGGCCTGGGTTCTGGCCTGGGTGCAGATGCACCAGGCACCCGGCCCTACGCGCAGACCACCAGCCCTGCCAGACCCCGGCCACCCCCTGCCCGCCGCTCTGGACAGCTGCGCGCTCGATGCCGCCCAGCGCTACCACCTGCCCCCCATCCTCTTCCGGGCCATCCTGATGACCGAAGGCGGGCGGGTCGGGCGCATCTCGCGCAATCGCAACGGCTCCTATGACATGGGGCCAGCCCAGATCAATTCGACCCATCTCCCCGAACTCGCGCACATAGGCATCACCCGCGAGCAGGTCATCAATGACGGATGTCTGAACCTGCATATCGGTGCGTGGATCCTCGCACGCTCCCTGGGCGGGCAGACCCCGGCCAATCCGGATGAGTTCTGGCGCAGGGTAGGCAATTACAATTCGCCCACTCCCGAGATCAACAAAAGCTACCAGCGCAAGGTGTGGAGCAATGTGCTGCTTGCCTCGCGCTCACAACATCAGGGGGGATAATCCGGCCATGACCAGATCCATCCGCCCCCTTCCTTTCCCGGCCGCCCTGCTCTGCACCCTCGCCGGTGTGCTGGCAGGCTGCGCGCCACCCCAGCCCCCGCCCGCACGGGGCATCGCCCAGGACATGACCGCCGTTCTGCACAGCATGGACCAGATGGGACAGGTCCGCTTTCCCATGGTCAGGCCGGGTTCTGTCCTGCCTGCGGAGCTGCGTCGTCCCATGGCCTGGCGCTGGACGGGACGTCTGGACACGGCCGTGCGTCTGATCGGTGAGCGTGTCGGCTATAGCGTGGTGACGCCCCAGACCCGGACTTCGCCCATCATCAGCATTGATGAATCCGACAGCACGGCCGCTGGTCTGCTCGACGCCCTGGCGGCCGCAGCCGAGCCCGAGGCGCGCATTGATGTCGATCTGCTCTCTCACACGATCAGGATTTCCTGGCATGTCTAAATGCACGCTCAGTGCAGCGGCTGTCCTGCTGGCCCTGGGGCTGTCCTCAGCGCCCCTGTGGGCCGCTCCCGCACCGTCCGATCTCCCCGTCCCGCCCATTCCCGCTGGCAACCCGGCCCTGGCCAATCCCATCGACACGCCCATCACCGGGGCGGCCGAGAGTCCAGACATTCCTGAAATCGAACGCCCACCCTCCCTTGAAGCCCTGATGGCCGTGCGACCGGGCTATGGTCCTGGCACGGAGAAAAGCAGCGGGCGCGATGACATCGTCCGACAGGCAGCCTGGGCCTTTGGCGCGCAGGGCGGTCTGGCCGCGCGCTCGGATGCCATCAACGAGATGCTGCGCCGCTACGCTGCAACCCTGGATCAGGTCTTCGACTTCCGCACCCTTGTCCTGCCTGTCGGTGGTGGCCAGACCCTCCTGCGTCCCCCGGTCATCACCCAGGCCCAGATGGCCCTGGCACTCGATCCGTCAGGCCAGACCGCCAGTGAAAGCCACGAGATCAACGCCATTGCCCGCAAGGCGGCCCTGGTCTCCCGCCCCCCCGAATGGCGGACATGGCTCGTCCGGCCGGTCACACCCGCCCAGGCCCCACCTGATGCCCAGCGTCCCGCGACGCGCCATGAAGTCGTGATCTGGCGCGAGGCCATGGCCAGGGGATGGGCTGCGGGAGAACGCCAGGCCGTGGATATCTTCCTCGACGATCTGGCCCGGCTGGAGCGGGACATCATCGGCATGGCGCGTTACCGCGTGCTGCTGCGCGCAGGCCGTGTCAAAGCCCCTGATCTGGCACTCATGCACCGTCCGTCCGATGTGCGCGACGATACGCTGCGCATCGACAGTACGGACATGCGGATCGACACCCAGGCCCATTTCGAGGGCAACCGGGCGCACTGGCACGGCGTGGAGGAGACACCCTGATGGCCCGCCAGAGCACACCCGGCTTTCAGTCCCAGGGGGCGGACCATACCGCATCCCTGATCGTGGGCATTGTCATTGCCCTCACGCTCCTGATCATCGCGATCTGGCTGCTGTTCCACACCCAGATCGCACAGGCGACACTGTTCGTCCAGGGGCTTGAACTCGACCTCATCGGCCTGTTCACCCATGACTATGACGCGTTGCACGCCAGAATGCGGGCTGCTGATCCGGCCAGGCTGTCCTGGTCCACGCTATGGACCCTGGCAGGCATCACAGGCTCCGTCCTGCGTTATCCGGTCATCGCCATTGTGCTGGGTCTGGCCGTCCTGTGCCTGACCCGCGCCCCCTCAGGCCGCTACCGCGAACGCTTTGGCCTGGACGGCATGCAGAAGGTGATGGCGGATCTTCATCCCATTGGCAAAGCCTGGATCGGGGCCTCTCTCCCACTGACAGAACCGGCTCCCCCAGGCAGCCCCCTGCGTCCGCTTGATCCCGCCCTGGAAGCTGGCGAATGGCTGGCCCGTTATGCCCCTGACGGGCTGGACACAACAGCAGGCCTGGAGCAGGCGTGCAGCGCCCTCGGAGCGCAGGCCGGTCAGCGCTGGACCGGACCGCAGAGCCTGCAGACAGCCGACCTCGTGATGTTCATGGCCCTGGGCCTGTTCTGCAAGCGGGAAAAGAAAGAGGCGATGGGTATTCTTGAGAACCTGTCCGCAGCCCTGTCAGGAACCCTGTCCAAAGGGGCACCCCAGAAGCCAGCCCTGGTCAGCACGGCCTATCTCCGCCAGCTGCGCCGGGCCTACACCCGCCAGGGCTGGTCCGATGCGCTGACCATCATGGACCGCCATGCCCATGTCCGGTCCGGTCTGCTGTCCCTGCTGCAGCACGCCCGCAGACGCTGCGGCGTCGTCAACCCGGGCCTGTTCAGCGCCATCCAGTTACTCGACCGCGACCTCTGGCTGGTGCTGAGCGCTGTGTCCTATCCCCGTGACCGCCAGCCCGATCACATGCTGTCGATCACCACATGCACAGAAGCCGCCGGTGCTGTCGAGCACTGGCAGGCCGAGTGTGTGCTGGGTGCGCCCATCCCCACCCCTCGTGTGGATCGCGCCCTTGTTTCCCTGTCCTTTACCGGTAAAGATTCTGATGGCGTTTAACGACACTGACCTCTCCTCCCTGTTCCTTGGAGCCCGCAATGCGTCCGGGCAACTCAGGACATGGGCCCGCAAGACCCATGGCCTGAGGGATGACCAGCTCGACCCCGCCATGATCGGCACCTTTGCCCAGATCCAGAAAATCGCCGAGGACCGGACCTGCTACGGGTATGACGTCAGCACGGCCCCTGTTCTCTATTTCTGGCCGGTTGACGCCTATCTGAAGGCACTGGAGGAGACTGCTGGTGCAAAAACGCAGCAGCAGCTTGACCTGCACCGGCGGATCGTCCTGATCGCAGAGGAAAGCCTGCCAGGCAGGACGCGCCGGAGCCGGCGTCATGTCTGACGCCCTGCCCCTGTGGGAGGGCGACCTGAATGCCCTGCGCAATGAGGAACTCGATCGTCTGCTCATGTGGTGCGCCGAGAGTGAGGCCTCGCGCATCCAGATACAGACAGGCTGCCCCATTGCGGTACGCATTCATGGACGCAACCATGAAATCACACGACGCGAGGTGTCTGACACGATCGTGCGCGAGGCCATCGCCAAGATGTACCGCGACCAGAGTGTCCTCTCCCGTCTGGCCAGCGCCGAAGCCATCGACATCGCCTACACCCTGTGGCCCAACCGCAAGGGTCGGCGTTATCCGTTCCGCATCAACGGCATTGCCACGACCATCGGCGGCAATGATGGCATCGGCATTACAATCCGCCCGCTGGCAGACATCCCGCGCTCTGTGGAGGAGCAGGGCGTCGAGCCGGCCCTGCTGGAAGCCTTTGAGGGAGACAAGGGCGCATTCATGGTCTGCGGTCCAACGGGATCGGGCAAGACCACCCTCATGGGCGGAATCACCCGCAGGCGTCTGGAAGATCCGGACTGCCACTGCAATATCGTTGAAGGCTCGTCCCCCACGGAACTCCTCTTTGACCGGGTCCGCAAGGTCAACGCCACGATCATGCAGACAGAAATTCCCCGCAAGATGGCGAGTTTCGATGAGTTTATCCGTGCGGCCATGCGCCAGGAACCCACCGATATCAACGTAACGGAAATCCGCGATCCTCCGACCATGGTGGCAGGGGTAGACGCCGGGAATACCGGACACCGGCTGATGGCCAGCATGCACACCAATGATCCGGCCGACACGATCCGCCGGGCCAGCGCCCTGTGCCCGGCCGATCAGCGCGACAGTCTGACAATGGGGTTTGTCGAAAACCTGCGGTTGCTGGTCAACCAGCGGCTGCTCCCGTCACGCGACGGGAAGAGGACGGCCATCCGGGCCTTCCTGCCCATCACACGCAGCATCCGCAACACACTGCTCGACAGCCCCCGTGATCGCTGGCCCGGCCTCATCCGTGACCTGACGGACACGCAGGGGCAGTCCTTCACAACGGCCATCAGAGCCGCCCTCGCCCAGGGACGCATTACCGAGACAGTCGCAGGGATGGCCCTGCGGGAGGAGACCTAACATGTGGCGCTTTACAGCTGATCCGGTCCGTCTGGTCATTCTGGACTTCAGAGCCCTCGCCCCCATGCTGGTCTTCTTCTGCCACATGAACGAGGACACCTTCATCATTGCCCTCATCGGGGTAGCCTTCTTTGGCGTCCTGGCCTGGATGGGGCTGACCCTGCCCGTGGCCCTGCGCATGGCGCGGGCCTCTCTGTGTGGCCCGATCCGCCCCCGCCTGCCCGCCTGGAAAAAAAGAGACTACGCATGAGTGCCGTCCCTGATCTGGAAATCCTCTCCGACAGCATCTTCCGGCTCATCATCGGCCGGGAATATCATTTTTCCAGGGACGGCGAGAGACAGGACATCGCCCTGACACGGCGGCTCTGTGATCCTGCCATGCTGCTGCCCGTGCTGGTGCGGATGGCCGATCTGATGTGGCGCGCCCAGACAGAGATGGACTGTTTTGGTCTTGATCTGGTGGCAACGCAGGACGCCCTGTTCGGCTATGAGCTGCGCGGAGTGAATGGGTCTTCCCTCGCCCTGATCATCGCCTGCGTCGATGAAATCCTGCACCGAGTGGCCGATGAGGATGTGATCGAGATGGCAGAACTGGAAGCCCTGGCCGACCAGCTGGCCAGCAGCGAGCACCCACAACGGACTGCCACACACTAGCGGGGTCATCATGAAAGGATGCTCCCATGCAGATCATTACCCTCTCCGGGCTGACCCGCCCCATTATTATCGACCCGACTGGCTCTGAAGGGGTCACCGTGCGTTTCGTGCCGGTCGGGCAGGACCTTCAGCCCCCGCCTCCCACCTCAGGCGCGCGCCCGCGCAGACTGTCAGTCCCCCGTCCCCTCCTGATCGCGGCCCTCGTGGGTCTGGTCGCCTATGGCGGATATCACGCGCCGTTTTTACCGTTCCAGCATGGGGATGCTCCAGCCCAGGTTCGGCCCGCGTCCCTTCCCACGATGATGGTGCCCTCGACCGGCCCGGTCCCGGCGTATGCCATTCCCCCCTCGGAACGCGGCACCCCTGCGGCGGCAAGACTGGTTCCGCCTGCGGGGCCGACACCCGCCACAACACTCAACCAGCCCTTCGGGCTCGAATAAGTGGCGTTCCTGTCCCGCCGGATGGACGGCCCGCAGGATCATCATGAGCAGCGTGCGGGCATCGCCTATCTGGATACCCGCACGCTGGGGGCCCAGATCCACGAGGTTGCAACAGGACCTGGCTCAGCCTTTGGCATGATTGCCCTGGCGGGTCTGGCTCTGGCGGTTCCGGCCCTGGCCCCCTTCACCCTCCCGATTGCCGGGGCCTTTACCGCCTATGTGCTGACGCGCCCCCTCATCCTGCCCCTGCGTCTGCCTGCCAATGCCCGCCAGAAGGATCAGAACAATCCCGTTGCCCACCCCAGACGCCAGGGTGTGGATGTCCCCGGCCCAGCGACCGGAGACTGGTTTCTGGGCTGGGAAGAAACCACCGGCCAGCAGCTCTGGCTGAGCAACGACGACATGGCCATGCACACCATCCTGCCCGGTTCAACCGGCTGGGGGAAAAGCCAGACCATCTACAGCCTGCTGTGCAATGCCCTTGCCCAGGGCAGCGGCTGCATGATCGTGGACGGCAAAGGCTCGAACAACCTGGTCTTCTCCGTCAAGATGATGGCCCGGCGCTGGGGACGTGAGGCCGATGTCCGGGTCATCAACATGCTGGTGTCCAGCGGGGATCGCAAAAGCCACACCTGGGGCGCGTTCTCAGGCGTAAACCCCGAAGGGCTGAGCGAGCTTCTGCTGACCATCTTCCTGCCCGAAGACAAAAGCGGCGGGGGTGGCAGTTCGGCGTATTTTCGTGACAGGGCGGAATCCCTCATCCGCAGCATGAGCTCTATCTGGGTCTGGATGCGCGATCATGCGGGCATCCCGATCACATCCGAAAGCATCCGCGCCAGCCTGTCCTCCATCCAGTCGCTCATTGATCTGGTGGGCACGGATGCAGGTCCATCGGTCGAGCGTGTATTCAGCTATTACGATCTCGACAGCCAGAGCCTGCGGACAATGCCTCTGCCAGAGGCCTTCCCGCTCCCTCTGCTGGACCCTGTGCGCAGCTACGTTAATGAAACCGGCGGGTTTTCAAGCAGCAAGGGCGGTGTGGACAGCCAGGACAAGGTGCGTGAGCAACACTCCTATGTCGTCGGCGGCTTTGCCAAAGCCTTCACGCAGATGGGCTCGACCCTGGGGCATATCTTTCGCTGCGGCCTGCCCGGTGTTGATTTCCAGGACATTTTCTACAACCGCCGCATTCTGGTGGTGGTTCTGCCCTCTCTCGAAAACCATCCCGAGACCAATGCGTCTCTGGGCCGCATGACGATTACCGCCCAGCGGTACGCTCTCGCACCCGCGCTGGGAACATCCCTTGAGGGGGACTATGTCGATCTGGTCGTCAACAGGCCGTCCTCGGCGGCAACGGTCTATCCGATCGTCTATGACGAACTGGGGATGTTCGTCACCCGTGGGCTGGATGTAATGATGGCCCAGGCGCGCGAACTCAATGTCGGGATTACGATCTCGTTCCAGGAAGTCGGGACAATGTATGCCGCCCTGGGCAGGGATCGGGTTGTGCCGCTGCTGGGCAATCCCAAGCTCAAGATCTTCGGGCAGATTGAAGATTCCGCGCCCACCAAGGAGTGGCTGGAAAGCACGGGTGGCACGATGCAGGTCAGCGTCCTGCCCGGCTATGAAAGTTCGCCCACCCTTGGGGTCTATAGTGGTATGGACCGCGCTGATATCCGCGAGATCAAGCGTATCTCGTGGAGTGACGTGCAGTCGCTGCGCAGCGGTCAGGCCATTATCCTGTTCCGGGGAAAACGGATCTACACGCGGCTGTTCTATGCGGGGATCAAACCCTCTGGCTACAACAGGCTGCATCCGCTGCTGACCCTGCGGACCGTGCCCGCGGGGCTGGAGAGACCCGAGGCCCAGGCGATCCGGGCCGGGCAGGATATCCCCGGCCGCGGCTTCCAGTCTGCACCCGATCCCATTCTGGACGCCATCCATGCCAGAATGGCGCAGATTGTCGATACGGATGATCCTGTGCGCAATGACATCCGCTCCCTGTTCGGCGCGGACATTCCCGGTGCTGGCACACAGTATTTTGCTGCCCTGTTCCGGGGCGTCAGATCAGTCTCGCTCCCAAAGGTGGACACGAGAGTAACGCTGCTCGCGCGCAAAGAGAATGCAGCGCTCTATGAATCCATGGTCGCGCTGGAATTGCTCAATTACGATGCTGAGAGCCAGACCCGCAGCCGTGTGGCCCGCCTCATCAACGCGCTGCCCCACCTGCACGCCAGAAAACGGAAGGGATAAGAGACAATGGCGATATCCGGTTCTGCTACGGCCGAGGCCACCCCCATGACCCGCGCGCAGCTGATCGCCTGGTGCCAGGCACAGGCCCGGCAGGCGGGTATCACCCGCCCTGTTCCCTCTGCCCAGGAACTCTACGAGGACTTTTGCAACGAATGGTGGAAAAGGAGAGGATGGCCCCGGTCTTCGCAGAAGGGCTTGGCATAAGCCTTCCTGCCGGGGTCATCCTTCAACACCCGGCTCAGGCAGAGGGTTTTTTAGGACGACCCCGCCGCTGGGGCTGCTGGGTGTCTTCCGGTTCCGCGTCAGTAACAGTCTCACTGCCCGTCTGAGTGGCGGCCGCACTCCGGCCCAGGCCGATTTCCTGGGCGAGGCGGGAGCGTTGCGCCGCATAGCTGGGGGCCACCATCGGGTAATCCGCAGGCAGGCCCCAGCGTTCGCGATACTGTTCCGGTGTCATGTCGTAGGCTGATTTAAGATGCCGCTTGAGCATCTTGAGCTTTTTGCCGTCTTCCAGGCAGACAATATAGTCTGGATAGACGGATTTCTTCACCGGCACGGCTGGCACACGGTCTTTTTCGGGGGCCTGGTCTGCATCAAGACTGACCAGAGTTTTGTAAACGTCGGCTATGAGGCCCGGCACCTGGTCGGCCGCTGTCGTATTACTGGAAACATAGGCCGCCACGATTTCGGTCGTCAGAACATGAAATGAAGAAGCCACAGGTGCTTCCAAAGATATCGTCATAATGATCACTCCGCAGTATCATGCGTCATAGGGTGCTTTTTTAAAACAGCAACAATATTTATTCTTCTATCATCTTAATCTTGAGAAAACAAAAAATTATTTGATGAAAATCATAAATCATAAAGTGTTCTGGATGGCAGAACATTCTGGCGAGACACCCCTGCCAGGGCGCAAGTGGTGTCGTCTGCTCTCACAACTGATGGCCCCATGATGATGAGAGAGCCTGGACCAGGCCCTCACTTAGCTGTCAGGTTGTGAGACGTCATTGGCATAATCGAGGATTTCGTCGATCTGCTTCATGATGTCACGATTGGCTGGTTTGACGTAATCAGGATTACGAGACGCGGGATGTTTTTCAAGCCACGACATGATGCATTGGGCGGGAGTTATGCCGCCCAGAACACGCTGCGGGCGATGATTGTAAGCGAAACAGAAGCCTCTGAGCAGAATTTCCAGATCCTTATGGCTTGAGACACAGACCGGTAACACCTCTGTCGCGACACGGCCATTGAAGCGTTCGACCATTCCGTTGGTCTGAGGGGAGTAAGCTTTGGTCCGGCGTCGGTCGATACCCATGTCATGACAGGCTTTTTCGAAGGCATCCGCCGTAAAGCAGGAGCCACGATCGGTCAGAATATGGGTGATCCGGAAAGGAAAGGTAGTTTTGACAGCTTTGAGGAAATCGACGGAATTATCGGCATTCTCTGCGTCATAGACGGCCAGATGGACCGAGCGGGAGCATCTATCGATGGCGACATAGAGAAAACGTTTCCGCCGTTCTCCATCTGCTGTCTGCAATTTAGGCAGATGTTTTACATCGATATGGACATAACCGGGATCGTAATCCCGGAATGTTCCCTGTCCACGCACAGGCCCGGCCTTTGAAGCGGGAGGTAACCTGTTCAGTCCAGCATCTTTCAGAATACGCCAGATATTGTCCCGTTTCAGATGTGGCAGGAAATGCCGCGCGACGAAGGTCAGATCATCCAGGCCAAAACCGGTCGAACGCCGAAGCTGACAGACAATGGCACGCTCTTCCTCCGAGGCTTTCCAGGCCAGTTTCCAGGGACGGCTGCTGCGGTCCTGGCAGGCGTCTGGACCACGCCTGCGCCACTTGCGGACAGTTTCATCGCTGATCCCGTAGCGTCTGGCGAGCACGGATGTCGGTTCTGACGAACGCGCTATGTCAGCCCGGACCGCTGGTGTCGTGCGTGCCTGTGGATGGATCTGAAGCATCATTCGCTCTCCCTGCAGACGGAAGAAAACCATGGAGTGTAACGCGGTATTGCCCACGCTACATCATCCCAATGACGTCTCACAACCTGACACTTAGCACTACAGTTGCATATTATGTTGAGTTCTGAATTTATGGGCAACCATGATTCAGGATATGACGAGTGGCGGTGCGTCTGTTGAAGAGACGCTGTATTTGTGGGCGTCCGGGCTTGGGTCCGCCAAGGAACGGATCGTACCGTTGTTTACGCAGAAACGTGTCGCAGCTTCTGCGTGCGCCTTCCTGGACGTTCTGATTGGCAATGAACCACGTAAGACAGGATGGATGCGAGCGGAAGCCGCAGGAGATCCCGGTCCATGGCGGCAACAGGCGCTTCTGGGGCGCGGGCACTGGGATGCCGATGCCCTTCGCGATGTCGTCAGGGAGCATGTGGTCGAGCATCTGGGCACTGAAGATGGTGTGCTGGTCATCGATGAGACCGGTTTTCTGAAGAAAGGTCAGGCGTCCTGCGGTGTGGGGCGGCAATATACGGGCTCTGCCGGCAAGATCACGAACTGCCAGATTGGTGTATTTGCCACCTATGTATCGGCGCGGGGCCACGCCTTTGTTGACCGCGCCCTGTATCTTCCAAAAGACTGGACGTCGAACCGTGAGCGCCTGAAGCAGACCCACGTTCCTGATGACGTGGTGTTTGCAACCAAACCGGCGTTAGCCTCGATGATGATTGAGCGGAGTATTGAGGCCGGTGTGCCCTTCCGCTGTGTTGCAGCAGACAGCGTGTATGGCGTCGGCGATGTGGAACGCACGCTTCGCCGGGCAGGAATTGGATATGTCCTTGGGGTCAGAGGCAATCACTGGTTCGGGTCGTGGGCGACAAGCCCGCTGATTGCAGGAGAAGCCAAAGATATTGCTGCAAATCTTCCAGAGCAGGCCTGGTGCCGTCTGTCAGCGGGAAGCGGCACAAAGGGCAAGCGGTTATACGACTGGGCGTATCTTCCGCTTGCCGGTCTGGATGCTGAAGAATTTGACTGCCCTATAGCCGGCCCATGGACACGTGGCCTGTTGATCCGCCGGAACATCGCCGATGGAGACCTTGCCTGTTTTACGACATGGTGTCCAAAAGGAACAACCCTGCAGGAACTCGTGAACGTTGAAGGCACGCGCTGGAGAATCGAAGAATGTTTCGAGACGGCCAAAAACGAATTCGGTCTTGATCATAACGAAACCCGTTCCTGGCATGGTTGGCATCGGCATGTCTCTCTGGTCATGCTCGCCTATGCCGTCATGGCCAGTGTCCGTTACCAGGCAAACTCACTGAAGTCGAAAAAAACACTGCACCGGACACGACAGTCCTTGTCCGCTGGTCCATACAGGAAATCAGGCGTCTCGTCGTAAAACTCTCACAACATAGACTGCCCATAGCCCATATCCTCAGATGGTCCGTCTTTCGACGAACACATCAGGCCAGTGCTATCCGCGCTCACTCACGACACAATATGCAACTGTAGTGCTAGCATACGTTTTCGAACAACCTCTCATCGCTCCCCGTATGGCTGTTCCGTAAGCGGTTGACCCAGGCTGGTACGATTAATGACCTGTTCAATGGCTTTTCGCGATCCTACGGAACGCTGGTTATCTACCGATGTCGGGTCAGATCCTGGACGCAACACTGGTGGCAGCTCCCACAGGACTGGCAGGATAAACCGGCAAAGCTGTCCCACAAGGACAGGCATGCACGCTGGACCCTGAAATTCACGAAAGCGAAGCGACAGGAAGACGGGAGTATGCCCACAACGGATCTGGCCATCCCATTTTTTGGTTATAAGTCGCACATCTCCATCGATCGGAGATTTCGGCTGATCCGCAAATGGAAGACGACAGATACCGCCGCCAGTGACGGCGCGCGATTGAGAGAGGGCCTGCTTGATAAAACCAATACAGCCTCAACGGTCTGGACAGACACAGCCTATCGCTCAAAAGCCAATGAGGACTTCCTGGAAAAGCACGGCTTTGTCTCCAGGGTTCACAGGAAAAACCCGCATCTCAGGCCTATGCCCCGCCATATCCAGAGATCCTACGCAGGGAAGTCGGTGATCAGATCTCGCGGTGAGCATGTCTTTGCCGATCAGAAATCACAGACGGGACTGTTCGTCCAAACCGTAGGCTTAATGCGGGCCACCATGAGGATCGGGCTGGCCAATATCGTCTATAATATGCGCCGCTTTCTCCTCCTGGAGCGGATTAACGCTGCCGCGTAGCAATCCAGAGCATGAAACCCTCTCTCTGCTCAAAACGCAGAGTGAAAATCAGGACCAGCAACCAGAAATCAGGCGCAAGGGTAATCAATCAAGGGTTCTTCGAACCCTCCATGTTGATGAGCCCTAATTACTCTTGGCCATAAGGGCCATCCGCACCAATTCCGACAGGCTGTGAGCTTCCATTTTTGTCATAAGATTTGCACGATAAATTTCTATCGTTCGGGGACTTATTTCAAGTTCGCGAGCGATAGTCTTGTTTGACTGCCCTTCGACAAGACCATTGAGAACCTGTCGTTCTCTCTTCGTCAGAACAGCAATCTTTTGACGGACGATATGTGTATGAGTCCGTTCTGCACTGGTTTCGACACCGCACTGCAAAGCAGAAGCTACTGCGTTGAGAATAGAATGCTCGTCAAATGGTTTTTCAATAAAGTCGCGAGCACCAGCCTTCATGGCATGCACTGCCAGAGGAATGTCAGCATGTCCCGTTATTACGATAACCGGAAGGACTGGAAGAAGTGAGTTACCTTCCTGGAGGCGGTTGACGAGAGCAAGTCCGTCCATACCAGGCATCCGGATATCTGTGATGACACAGCCACAATCAATCTGATTAAGAATGACCAGAAACTCGTCAGCTGATGCATAGGACCGTACAGTATATCCTGATGCGAGTAGCAGGAAGACTAGCGACTCACGCACAGCCTCATCATCATCAATCACATGGACAATACAATCAGGATTCATTCACTGAACTCCTCAATCAGTGCGCAAGGAATGGTAAAAAGAAAGGACGTTCCCCCCCCTGGCTTCTGTTGTACCCAAATGCGTCCTCCATGAGCCTCCACAATAGTACGGCAGATCGATAGTCCAACTCCCATACCATGATCTTTCGTCGTAGAAAAAGGCTCGAACAGCCTGTGCATAATCTCAGGACTTACTCCAGAACCAGTATCTGTCACGGAAATTCTAGCCATGCTTTCGAAAGCTTCTACTGCAACAATAAGATGCCGCTCTTCGCAATCCTCCATAGAGTCCACTGCATTACGGATCAGGTTGAGAAGAACCTGCTGAATTTGAATTTTATCCGCGATAACCTTATCAACACGAGAATCAAGCCGAAAAGACACATCAATTCCACGCTCTGCGATCCCGACCAAGGCTAGCGCCGCCACCTCTTCCACAAGCTCCGTCAAGCTTTGCAGCCCCGGTTCACCTTCGCCTCGCGACACAAAATCTCGCAACGATCGTATGATTTGGCCAGCTCGCAGAGCCTGCGCTGCCGCCTTGTCCATGGCCTCCTGCACACGCTTGTTCTGTCCTGTTTCCGCCTGCAGAAGGCGGCGGCCGCCGTTGAGAAAGTTCGTTATGGCCGTCAGTGGCTGATTGAGTTCATGCGCTAGTGTGGCTGCCATCTCACCCATAGCCGACAAACGGGAAATATGCATGACTTCAGCCTGCAACTGCCGTACGCGGCGATCCGCCTCCTCGCGCTCTGTAAGGTCACGAAGAAAAGCAATTACAAAGGAGTGTCCGCCAGAGGTCAGATGTCCGATGGACAGATCGACGGGGATCGTCGTCTCGTCCCCTCGGCGGGCGATCGCCGCAAGCCTCTGCCGATCAACGGCCGGCGGTGTCGCAAGCTCCGGGACGATAGCCGCGATATTTTCCCCGATTGTTTCCGTTGCCTTCCGCCTCAAAAGCATCTCCGCTGCGTGGCTAAATGACTGCACAATGCCCTGTTCGTCCAAGATAATGATAGCATCGGGAACAGCGTCGAGAATGGAGCGAAGATGAGTTTCGCGTTCGAGGATGCGTTGCGCCATCGCAGTTGTTCGCTTACGGGCACGCAGCAGCCATTCGCCCCCGCAGGTGATCAGGACACAGAGTGTTGCGAACAGGATCGTTTCGACCCAATTTTCAATCTGTGGTGCGCCGTCGTGCGTCAGGAGCAGGGAGCCGACCACCGATGCGAGGGTCGCAGCGGCCAGACCTGGGAAAAGGCCGCCGGTCACAGCGCCGACGAGTACCCCAGGAAGGAGTAGTAGAAACAATGTCCTGGTGCTGCCCAGAAGAGGGGAGATCAGACAACGTGAGAGAGCTCCCAGTATCACCAGGCCTAACGCAACCAGAGAAGTAGTCACGAGGTGCCTATGGCGTGTCCGCACCATGATCTCTTGATTTGACAGATCCCAGAGGTCCCTCAATGACGTTCTCGCTCTAACGCTGAATGATCGACCAGGCGAATGCAACTCCGTAATTGTACGTAATATCTTTAACTCAACAAAAGCTGCAACCTTAAGCGCTCGATTGCATCACGCAGGATGATGACCCAAGAAGATGGAGCACTTAGGCTTTGTTTAAACAGTTAATGGTTTCCCACAGAATAGCACCACAGTCGTACAATGACACATTTACTTAAATATCTATCAAGACAATATAGATTTATTTATTTTATAAATTAAAATTCAAAATTTTTCTGAAAATATAATAAAATTATCATATATAGAATGTTACTACTGATGGGTCGGCGTAATTTATGTACACTTAAAAATATAAATTATTTTTTTATTTATATTTTTAAGTGTACTCTTTTATCAGATCAACCATATCAAAAATATGATGTGTGCAGGAGCACGTAGTTGATGTCCTTTCATAAAAAATTCAAAATAAAAAGACGAGGGCTGCTCCTTGGCATGAGTGCGCTTGCCACCGCTGCCAGCTTTACGCAGTCTCGAAGCTTTGCAGCATCAACCGGGGAAATATATGAGCCTGATAGCATCTTGCTTTTTATGCTCGTCTCGAAAATTCTTGTTCCTCACGAACTGGATCACTTTGTCGGTCAAAAAATCTACACAGCACTCAGTGAGTCTGAAGAGAATTTTGACAATACATTACATGTAATTCAGGGCTTCATAATAGAAAATGCCGTCGTGGATGTTGAGCACCTCATACCGGCACTGACTGATATGACACTGAAAAACTCAGCTCTGAAAATAATATCCGCTTGGTATTCAGGTGTAGTGCACGGCAAATCGGGCGACCGCGTTGTCGCCTTTGAAGAGGCGCTCATGTTCAAAGTCACCAACGATGTCATGACGATCCCCTCCTACGCGAAGTCAGCACCCAATGCATGGAATGCGACTGCCGTTCCCCTCCTGAACATACCTTCGTTCTGAGTTTCTCTGGAGAATTATTTATGCCCTCCACTCTCAACAGTGATGTCGTCATCGTCGGGACTGGCGTCGTCGGCTGCCTGATAGCAGAACAGGCCCTTGATGCCGGGCTCTCCGTGCTCATGCTCGAGGCAGGCCCCCGTGTCAGTCGCGATACAATAGTTGAAAACTATCGTAACCTCCCCCCCACACTACGCAACCACTGGAACGCCCCGTATCCCCCCAAACCGTGGGCGCCGCACCTTGAAACACGCACTCCCACTGAGGCCTCGTCGTATCTTGACCTGACCGGGCCTAATGCCAAAGCCTATGAGCAGGGTTACGTGCGTTATGCTGGCGGTGCCACCTGGCACTGGGCTGGTATCTGCTGGCGTATGACGCCCGCTGATCTGCGCCTTAAAAGCCTCTATGGTGTGGGGCGCGACTGGGCTTTTAGCTATGATGTGCTTGAGCCCTACTATACACGAGCAGAGTGTGCGATTGGTGTCTGCGGCCCCGGTGACCCTGCCCTGCAATGGCCGCCGCGCACTGCGCGTTCACGCCCCTACCCGATGGGACCCATTCCCTTTGGCCCGGGCGAGCAACGGCTGACCGATGTTGCCGCAACTCTTGGCATGCAGAACCTTCCCGCCCCGCAAGCACGCAATAGTGGCGTTTCGTTTGATGGACGCCCTCCCTGCTGTGGAAATAATAATTGCTTTCCAGTCTGCCCGATCGCCGCAAAATATGATGCCGCAACCGCCTTGCCCCGCATCGAGGCAAAAGGAGGCAGAATCATCACGAATGCTGTCGCCTATCATGTAGAAACAAATTCCCGAAAAAAGGTCGAGGCTGTTCACTACTACGACCCGAACAGAACCTCATATTCCGTTTCAGGCAAGATCTTTGTGCTGGCGTGTAATGGCATAGAAACGCCCAAACTCCTCCTTTTATCCACTGATGACAAAAATCCCCGTGGGGTCGCCAATAGTTCAGATCAGGTTGGCCGCAACATGATGGATCAGCCAAAGCTGATCGCAGATATTGAAATGTCGGAACCGCTCTGGACCGGGGTAGGTCCTGTTCAGAGCAGCAGTATCATGAACACCAGTCAGGGTGATTTCCGACGTGAATATGCCGGTGCCATGTTCCGTATGGAAAACATGGCGCGAAGCACACTCGGTGGCTTGGCCGCTCTGGAAAAAGGTCTCTACGGAAAAGCCCTTGATCAGGAAATTCGTCGCCTTTCAGCCTGCACAGCTCGCCTGACCGTTGAGCACGAACCTCTCCCTCTCCCCTTCAACCGCCTGACCCTGTCAGACAAAAAGGATTGGCTCGGCCTGAACCGTCCACGCATCTATTACGATGTAGGCGACTATGTACGCAGGAGTGCTGAAAACTATACGGTTCCCCTTCTTAAAAAACTGGCAACTGCACTCGGCGCGACAGATATCAAGATTTCACCTGAATTCTTGCACAGCGATCATATCATGGGTGGCACGATCATGGGCAATGATCCGAGCAACTCAGTCGTGGATGCAGATTGCCGTGCGCATGATCACGATAATCTCTTCCTTCCTGGTGGTGGCGCAATGACAACCGGCGGCAGCGGGAACAGCACAATAACCATGGCCGCACTGGCGCTTAAAGCCGCAGATGCAATCGTCGGGCAACTGAAACATGCTTAGAATGTTCCATACCAGATTAGTCTCCAAGGTTTCATTTCTTGCAGCCTTGGCCGGATCGATATTCCTGTACAGCGCTGCTTCAGCCGAAAATGCCAGCGTTACGGATCAGGGTGCCTACATAGCCGTCGCATCGGACTGCGTCGCCTGCCATACCGCACCTGGCAGCAAGCCGTTTGCCGGTGGCCTGGCCATGAAAACACCCCTGGGCACGATATACTCAACTAACATCACGCCATCAAAAACATATGGTATCGGGCAGTATAGTGAAGCAGATTTTTCCCGTGCTGTCCGCAAAGGTATACGTAAGGACGGAAGCAATCTCTATCCTGCAATGCCTTATACAGCATATTCTTATATGACAGATCAGGACATACATGACCTGTACCTGTATTTCATGAAATCTGTTCAGCCTGTCGAAAGCGCTCCGCCAAAAACGGCTCTTCCTTTTCCAATGAACATCCGCAGTTCAATGATGTTCTGGAATATACTTTTTCGTAACAACACAATTTTCCAGCCTGATCCGCAACACTCGGCAGAGTGGAACAGAGGGGCCTATCTTGCGCAGGGTCCGGCACATTGTGGAACTTGCCACACGCCGCGTGGCTTTCTGATGCAGGAAGAAACCTCCAAAGCCCTCGGGGGCGCGAGCCTTGGTTCGTGGTATGCTCCCAATATCACCTCGGACAAAATCAGTGGCATAGGAAGCTGGTCGCAGGATTCAATCAAGACCTACCTGAAATCAGGCCATATAGACGGTCTGGCACAGGCGGCTGGAGGTATGGGTGAAGCCGTCGAACACAGTTTCCAGCACCTGACAGAGGCCGACCTGAACGCCCTGACGACATACCTTGTATCAACGCAGCCAGTGCGTGACCCTGCTGATGGAAATCTTTCACGCTTCGCTCTTGGACTGCCGGTCTCCAGCGCAGACCGTGTCAGAGGTGATCAACCCATTCGATCGGAAGATAATCCCGATATTTCGGGTGCGGAACTGTTTATGGGAAATTGCGCATCCTGCCATAATTACAAGGCACAGGGCAGCCGCGATGGATATTACCCATCACTATGGCACAACTCCGTTACAGGGGCCTCCAATCCGGATAATCTGATCGCAACCATCCTTTTTGGTGTTGATCGTCATGTTTCTGGCTCTGAAGCATTTATGCCCGGTTTTGGAGGAAAGAAAACTGACGCCGTACAACTCAGCGATGAGGAAATAGCCAAACTCACAAAATATGTTTTTGATACATATGGCAGGCCTCAAGTTTCTGTATCGCCAGCACAAGTCGCCACGATACGCCAGGGCGGTCCAAAATCGCCGCTACTTACACTTAGCCGTTTTGGCATGATGGGAGGGGGCTTAATCATAGCGTTTGCATGTTTCTGGGGCTTCATCAGACGCTACCGGAAATAAGAGAATAACGAAGGAGTTAATCTTATGTTCATAAAACAATCATCTATGTGGTTTAAATCTGCATTTGGCGTCTGTGCTCTCAGTGTATTGGCGACCACGGCTCCCGTATACGCGCAGGATACAAAAGAAGCATCGCCGATATCCGTCGAAACTGCCAATCTAAAAAAAAATATCGTTGGTGTGTGGGGGCTTGTTTCTTACAAAGTGGAAGATAAAGAAACGGGTAAAATGATTGATGCGATGGGTTCATCTCCCCGTGGTCGTGTTATTTTCACGCCCAATGGATGGGTTGCTTTCAATCTTGAAGGAAGCGACCGGCAGCCGGCAAAAACGGACGAAGACCGCGCCCATCTGATGAAAACCCTTGTCGCGTATATTGGTCGTTACAGAGTTGAAGGCAACCAGTGGATTACCAGCGTGCAGACAGCCTGGGCGCCAGAGTGGGTCGGGACAGAGCAGAGACGCACTATCGAAATTGATGGCGACTTCGCCGATGTTATTACGCCATGGCGTAAAATGCCGAACTGGGACTCTGGTAAGCTATCTCGTAGCATCATTCGATTTAAAAGGATTGAATGATCTGGATCGTTGCTGATCTCGAAATTGCAGCGTCATGACAATCGAACCAGTCGAGGAAAGAGAAATGTTCAGCAGACAGGCAAAGATCACTGGCACAGGAAAAGCGAGAAAAATCGAGACAAGTGCCAGAGGTTATGATGTTTTGCGTGATCCCGCGCTCAATAAAGGCACAGCCTTTACACAGGATGAGCGGGATTCTCTCGAGCTGAACGGGTTGTTACCACCAATCATAACAAATGAACTGGAACCCCAGTTAACCCGCGCCCTTGCTGCTTACCGTAAAGCACCAAGTGATCTCGATAAACACATTTACATGTGGAGACTCCATGATAACAATGTGACGCTGTTTTACGCTTTGCTTCAGCGTCATCTCATGGAAATGCTACCTGTCGTGTATGATCCTGTCGTTGGTCAGGCTATTGAGCAGTATAGTGAAGTGATAACGCGCCCACGAGGTGTTTTTCTCAGCATTAACGAACCTGAGAAAATTGAGGGAAAACTGGCAGCTTTCGGTGCCAGCGCTAACGACATTGATCTTCTGGTTGCCAGTGATGCGGAAGAAATTCTTGGCATCGGCGACTGGGGGGCCAACGGGATTGATATTTCCATAGGCAAACTGGCCGTCTATACAGCCGCTGCAGGCGTTGACCCGCACCGCGTCATTCCGGTTGTCCTGGATGTTGGGACAAATAATGAAAAACTTCTCAACGACCCACTTTATATTGGCTATCAACACAGCCGCGTTGTCGGCAAGGTTTATGACGACTTCATCAACGCATATGTAACAGCCGCCAAAAAACTCTTTCCCAAAGCCATGCTGCACTGGGAAGACTTCGGCTCCACAAATGCCCGCCGTATTTTAAGTCGTTACCGTGACAAGGTTCCTACCTTTAACGACGATATGCAAGGCACCGGCGCCATTGTGCTGGGGGCGTTGCTGAATGCAGTTCAACGCAGTAACGCTCTCTGGTCTGATCAGCGCATTGTCATTTTAGGAGCCGGCACAGCCGGTGTCGGGATCGCCGATCAAATTCGTGACCAAATGGTGCGGCATGGTCTTTCACAGGATGAAGCGACCCGTCGCATCTGGCTTGTGGATTTGCCTGGCCTGCTGACCGACGACATGACGCACGGACTCCTTGACTTTCAGATCAGCTATGCCAGACCCACTTCTGAAGTTGAGTCATGGGATCGTACCTTAGCCGATACTCTGGCTGCCACCGAAACCAGATGGCCCGCAATGGCTGCCTTACGGCGTGAAAAAGCACTGAATGGCGGCATTATCGAACTGGCTGAAGTCGTCAAAAATGTGCACCCGACAATTCTGATCGGCACATCGACCACGCCTCATCTCTTTACCGAAGAATTGGTGAAGGATATGGCCGCGCATGTCGAGCGCCCTATTATTCTTCCACTATCCAATCCGACAAACTTACACGAAGCTACACCCACCCAACTGATTGAGTGGACAGAAGGCCGAGTGCTCGTCGCAACGGGTGCACCGTTTGACAATGTCGTCTATCAGGGCGTTTCATACTCAATCGGGCAGGCAAACAATGCTGCTCTTTATCCGGGCCTTGGCCTCGGGACAATCGTATCGCGGGCGCGTCAGGTTTCTGACGAAATGATCTTTGCAGCGGCACAAGCAGTTGCCAGTCAGGCAACAGATATAGCCCCAGGTGCAGCTCTGTTACCATCCAATGCAGATCTGCGTGCAACGTCTAGTGTTGTCGCTATAGAAGTTGCACGCAAAGCGCAGGAGCAGAATCTTACTCCGTTCGAAATCAAGGATGTGATTGAAGCCGTCAATGAATATCAGTGGTGGCCTATTTATACCACTGTGAATGCGATCAAATGAGACTTTTTGTTTAGTCTTACGGTTGCATTTTGTATTGTGAGTTAGCGCGAATAGCATTGACCTGATGTGTTCGTCGAAAGACGGACCATCTGAGGATGTGAGCGACAGACTGTCTGCCTTGTGCAAGTTTTGCGATGAGGCCCCTGATTTCCTGAATGGATCAGCGGACGACGATTATCATGTTCTACGTTATTTTTTCAGTTTTCGTGAATTTTCCTAATACCGCACACTTGCCCTGATGGCATAGGGCAGCATGACCAGAGAGACATACCGATGCCACCCATGCCAGGAACGTGTTTCGTTATAATCAAAGCCGAATTTGCTTTTGGCTGGCTCGAAACATTTTTCGATCCTACAGCGCATCCCTTTGACGTTCACCAGTTCCTTCATAGTGGTCCCTTTCGGGCGCCAAGTCATAAAACAGGCCAGATTTCCATCAGCGCTGTTGTTGCGGATAAGCAGGTCACGTGTCACAATTGAGGTCTGGAACAATCAAACTCCGCCGCATCAAGATCAGTAAGCGCAAGACATGCCCAGTTACAGAACTGCTCCACCTTTGTGCGCTTCCCACAGACAAACGAGACTAGGCCTGATTTGGCAGTTCGTGATCTTGCCTGCATATCCCGTATACTGCCGCGCCACACAGCAGGGTGCATAACCTTTCTTCAGAAAACCGGTCTCATCTGGGCAGAACGCTATCTTCAGTGATCAGATTGCTTGACCACTTGCTCCCTGACAACATCACTCTGCTTCAATACGCATCCAACCAATCTTGCGTGATTCATTGCCAATCGGAACGTTAAGATACCACAACACGCTGTTGCGTAAACAACGCGAGATCCGCTCCTTGGCTGTCCTAAGTCCAAACACCCACAAATCCAGCATATCTTCAATAGACCCAGCACCACTCATTATATCCTGAATCATGGTGCTCATAGATTCAGAATTCAACACAAAATTCAACTGTAATGCGAGTATAGCTTTACTGTAACCAGATAATAAAGTTCTTATAATTTTTAATTATTTATTTTACACTCGTAATATTTATATATTAATATTTTTATGAAATAAATTTACGAAAATACATTATGTAATTTATATTTTACTTTTAATTTTGAATGATACTGTTTTTAATTATCTTTATCCCATCAAATCCTAGCGCAGCGAAGGCGTTGGCGACCCTAGTAAGGCAAGAGCTATGAGAATTTTTTGAAACAATGTAGGGGCGATGAACGATGATTTCGTAGATTTAATTATTTACTCTAGTTGCAGTAAATACCTTTTACAAATTCTCGGTTTTTTGAAAAAATTAACCAATATACTTCTTGTGGGGCAGTATGTTAGAGACTATTTGTGGCGCAATATTTCCTATTGTTTTATCAATGGTTCTCGGTTACATTTCTGCCTCAGCGGGAATGTTTAATAGAGATCAAGCAACTGCTATGAACCGTATGGTTCTAAAGTTTGCATTGCCTTTAGACTTGTTTGTTGGAATATCAAGAATTGATCGTCAACAAATTTTAAATTCGCAAGCATTTGCAGCGGTTATCATAGGGTGGATGATCGTCAGCTTTTTATTAACGTATTGTTTGTCTCGATTTGTTTTCAATCGGACGGTGTCGTTAGCTACACTTCAGGCTCTTGCAGTTGGCAATCCATCAGTGCCTTTCGTAGGCTCTGCGGTGCTTGGTTTCCTGTTTGGTGGTAAGAGCGCACTGGCAGTGTCACTCGCCAGTATGACTATTAATGTTGTATTGATTCCAATAGTATTTTTTCTTCTAGCCGGTGATAATGAAGAAACAATGGGCGAGTCTGGAGGGTGGCTCGTGCATCTTAAACAAGCGTTTAAACAACCAGTTGTTTTAGCGCCACTGATTGCTTTTCTCTTGGTTTTATCAGGTGTACCTGTGCCAAAAATGATAAATACATCTTTTATCATGTTGGGGAAATCTACGGGTGGTGTTGCGATGTTTTCAGCAGGTATTCTTCTTTGTCTTATGCGTCCTATAATAAATAAAATGATTATAACATCGGTTTTAATAAGAAATATTGTATCTCCACTATGTGCTTGGGGATTGGCGTTGGCAGTGCACCTCCCGTCTTTTTACTTGAGAGAAGCCGTCCTTACATTCGCAATGCCTTCTGCATCTATAATTGTAATTCTCTCCAGTCAGATTAAAAAAGGCGAGCGAGAAGCCGCATCGACTGTTTTTTTATCAACAATTGTTGCTATTTTCACAATGGGAGCGCTGATTGCACTAACAGATCAATGATAAATATATCGAATTAATATTTATAGATTATTTTCCAATTATATCGGGACAATATCTTATAATGAGAGGGTTTTTCTAGGCTCAGGACTCATTTTTTGAGCCAGAAGATGAAGCTTGCAGCGATATGGATTGCGGACATGAAGGTATGAGCGCACCGGTCATATCGGGTCGCAACACGTCGCCAGTCCTTCAGCTTTGCGAACATGTTTTCGATCAGATGGCGCCTTTTATACAGATGCCAGTCGTAAGGTGGCTTTGATTTCCTGTTCTTCTTCGGCGGAATACAGGCGGTGATGTTCCGGTCTGCGAGAGACTGTCTGATTTTATTGCTGTCGTATCCCCGATCACCGATGACTTCCTCTGTCTCATCCGGCAGGTCCACCAGCAGAACATCAGCACCTTTGAAATCACTGACCTGTCCAGCAGTCAGATGAAGGCGGACAGGGCGTCCCTGTCCATCACATATGGCATGGAGTTTTGAGTTCAGGCCGCCTTTTGTGCGTCCGATATGGCGGGGAAAAGCCCCTTTTTAAGCAGGGACGCTGCCGTTCTATGCGCTTTGAGGTGTGTTGCATCAATCATCAGGCGCTTTGAACGGCCAGCCTGCTCTGTCAGCGCGACGAAGATCCGGTCGAAGACACCCAGGCGGCTCCACCGGATGAAGCGATTATACAAAGTCTTGTGCGGACCATACGCTTTCGGAGCGTCTTTCCACTGAAGACCGTTGCGGATCACATAAACAATCCCGCTCAGAACACGCCGGTCATCCACGCGTGGCACTCCGTGCGCCAGAGGGAAAAACGGCCTGATCCGTTCCATCTGGCGCTCGGACAGCAAAAACATGTCACTCACAGGCTTAACCTCCATCGATAAGCCTCTGAATCACAATGCCCTACTCAGTTCAATAAATTAATAGGTCCTGAGCCTAGCACTACAGTTGCATTTTGTGTCGTGAGTGAAAGCGCATAGCGTTGGCCTGATGTGTTCGTCGAAAGACGGACCATCTGAGGATATGGGCGACGGGTAGGCGGCGTTGTGCAAGCTTTACAACGATGCGCCTGATTTCCTGTATGGACCATCGGATAAGGATAATCGTCTTCTGCGTTGTGTTTTTTTCGGTTTCAGTGAGTTTGCCTGATACCGCACACTTGCCATGACGGCATAGGCAAGCATGACCAAAGAGACATGCCGATGCCAACCATGCCAGGAACGGGTTTCGTTATGATCGAGACCGAATTCGTTTTTGGCTGCTTCGAAACATTCTTCGATCCTCCAGCGCGTTCCTTCAACGTTCACGAGTTCCTGTATGGTCGTCCCTTTCGGACACCAAGTCGTAAAATAGGCGAGGTCTCCATCGACGATGGTCCGACGGATCAACAGGCCACGTGTCCATGATCCGGCAATAGGGCAGTCAAATTCTTCAGCATCCAGATCGGCAAGCGCAAGATATGCCCAGTCATACAGTCGCTCACCCTTTGTGCCGTGCCCCGCAGACAGGCGGTGCCAGTCATTCTCTGACAGAGCCGCCGCAATATCTCTTGCTTCTCCTGCAATCAGCGGGTCTGTTGCCCATGACCCGAACCAGTGATTGCCTTTGACGCCAAGGACATATCCTATTCCTGCCCGACGAAGTGTGCGTTCCACATCGCCGACGCCATACACGCTGTCTGCTGCGACCCAGCGGAAGGGCACGCCGACCTCGATACTGCGCTCGATCATCATCGAGGCCAACGCCGGTTTGGTTGCAAATACCACGTCATCGGGAACGTGGGTCTGCTGGAGGCGCTCACGGTTCGATGTCCAGTCTTGCGGGAGATACAGGGCGCGGTCAATAAAGGCATGGCCACGCGCCGAGACATAGGTGGCAAATACCCCAATCTGGCAGTTCGTGATCTTGCCGGCAGATCCCGTATACTGCCGCCCGACACTGCATGACCTTTCTTCAGAAAACCGGTCTCATCAATCACCAGTACACCATCTTCAGTGCCCAGATGCTCGATCACATATTCCCTCACGACATCACGAAGAGCATCGGCATCCCAGCGCCCGCGCCCCAAAAGTGCCTGCTGCCGCCAGGAACCGGGATCTCCTGCGGCTTCTGCCCGCATCCAACCTGTCTTGCGTGGATCATTGCCAATTAAAACATCAAGGAAAGAACACGCTGAATCCGCGACACGCTTTTGCGTAAACAGTGGAGCAATCCGCTCCTTGGCTGATCGAAGCGAACGCACCCATAATTCCAGCGTCTCTTCAACAGACGCACCACCAGTCATCATATCCTGAATCATGGTTATTCATAGAGTCAGAACTCAACACAATATGCAACTGTAGTGCTAGGGCCAGGGGCAGTTCATGAGCCTATCCGGGGGCCAAAGCAAAACCGAAGGCTTTCCCATGTCCATCAGCGATCACGCAGACTTTTGTGCCACAACCGCCGCGAGAGCGGCCAAGAGCTTCACGATGGTCTCGTTCTTCGAAAGAGGCTCCTTTTTGTGAGCTCCCGCCGCTTTGTGATGAGCCTTGATGTTCGTGCCATCCAGAAAAGTCATTCCGAACGCCACTTCGTATTGGTCCTGAACCCGTCCGAGCAGGCGCTCCCATACACAGAGTTTCGCCCGGCAGATGAAAAGCTGTGCCGCCCGCCACCACGGACCCAGTTCAGTGGGGATACCCGCCATTTCGCACCACTCACATGACGCCAGAAAATCGCTGCTATCGTGCGCCGCAGATCATAGGGCAGCGTCTTGCTTCGTGGGTAAACCGCCTCAATCAAATGTTCCCAGATCGCCCATGTCTCGTCCGTAAAAGTGCCTGTTCCGTTTCCTTCTTCCATCCCTACAATATAGAAAGAGTTTCAAGATCTAACAGATTTTAAACTTCGTAAACCAAAATCAAATACAACGAATATGAGAAATCCAAAGAGCCCAGAACATAAAGCGAGAATGGCAGAAGCTGCTCGTCAGAGGTGGGCTAAGACACGAGGACTCCATAAGGCTGGGGATTGACGGATAGGCTATACGAAATAGCTTTAGTCTATCATTGGATTCGGAGATAAAGATGAAAATTGTAACTCTAGCCCATATTACCTTAAACCGACCGGGTAGTCTTAGCAGAGGTGGGTTTCAGAGTGGTGTCAGCGATGGCTCACCCAGAGATCGTTCTGAAACGGTTATCCTAGAAGGCAATGAACAGGGTGATGTTCTCGAAGCCGTTAAGAAAATCGCTATACAGCATGGAGAGCATGAAGAACAATTGTCTCTTTTGAATGTATCGACACCCTATGGAACACCAGATGGAACGATATGTTTTTCTGAGAAACACCAACCTTACGGTGGGACGCAATTTGGCAGTCATTATTCGGTCTGTAAGGTCTTTCCTGCTTTAGAAGCGGGTGGTCGTTATTTCCGTCTCAATGAAGTTATATTTTGATATTTCTAAATTAGCACTACAGTTGCATTTTGTGTTGAGTTCTGACTCTATGAATAACCATGATTCAGGATATGATGACTGGTGGTGCGTCTGTTGAAGAGACGCTGGAATTATGGGTGCGTTCGCTTCGATCAGCCAAGGAGCGGATTGCTCCACTGTTTACGCAAAAGCGTGTCGCGGATTCAGCGTGTTCTTTCCTTGATGTTTTAATTGGCAATGATCCACGCAAGACAGGTTGGATGCGGGCAGAAGCCGCAGGAGATCCCGGTTCCTGGCGGCAGCAGGCACTTTTGGGGCGCGGGCGCTGGGATGCCGATGCTCTTCGTGATGTCGTGAGGGAATATGTGATCGAGCATCTGGGCACTGAAGATGGTGTACTGGTGATTGATGAGACCGGTTTTCTGAAGAAAGGTCATGCAGTGTCGGGCGGCAGTATACGGGATCTGCCGGCAAGATCACGAACTGCCAGATTGGGGTATTTGCCACCTATGTCTCGGCGCGTGGCCATGCCTTTATTGACCGCGCCCTGTATCTCCCGCAAGACTGGACATCGAACCGTGAGCGCCTCCAGCAGACCCACGTTCCCGATGACGTGGTATTTGCAACCAAACCGGCGTTGGCCTCGATGATGATCGAGCGCAGTATCGAGGTCGGCGTGCCCTTCCGCTGGGTCGCAGCAGACAGCGTGTATGGCGTCGGCGATGTGGAACGCACACTTCGTCGGGCAGGAATAGGATATGTCCTTGGCGTCAAAGGCAATCACTGGTTCGGGTCATGGGCAACAGACCCGCTGATTGCAGGAGAAGCAAGAGATATTGCGGCGGCTCTGTCAGAGAATGACTGGCACCGCCTGTCTGCGGGGCACGGCACAAAGGGTGAGCGACTGTATGACTGGGCATATCTTGCGCTTGCCGATCTGGATGCTGAAGAATTTGACTGCCCTATTGCCGGATCATGGACACGTGGCCTGTTGATCCGTCGGACCATCGTCGATGGAGACCTCGCCTATTTTACGACTTGGTGTCCGAAAGGGACGACCATACAGGAACTCGTGAACGTTGAAGGAACGCGCTGGAGGATCGAAGAATGTTTCGAAGCAGCCAAAAACGAATTCGGTCTCGATCATAACGAAACCCGTTCCTGGCATGGTTGGCATCGGCATGTCTCTTTGGTCATGCTTGCCTATGCCGTCATGGCAAGTGTGCGGTATCAGGCAAACTCACTGAAACCGAAAAAAACACAACGCAGAAGACGATTATCCTTATCCGATGGTCCATACAGGAAATCAGGCGCATCGTTGTAAAGCTTGCACAACGCCGCCTACCCGTCGCCCATATCCTCAGATGGTCCGTCTTTCGACGAACACATCAGGCCAACGCTATGCGCTTTCACTCACGACACAAAATGCAACTGTAGTGCTAATCGTTTATTCATGAGATTTGTTTGTATTATATCGCATATTCCAACTCTCGATGAGCTTATCAAGATTATCAAGACTAACTGCAGGAGAACAGAAAAATCCTTGAAAACGCCTGACTCCCATTCCTTTTAACTCGTAGAACGCATTCATTGTTTCCACGCCCTCAGCGTAGCAATAAATTTGCATCCTATTGCAGTAATATATAATGGCTTCTATCAATGCTTGTGTTTTAAGGTTGGACGAAAAATTTACCAACATACCTTTATCAATTTTTATTCCATAAAGATCTATATCAATAACCGGCAGTAACGTACTGTGTTCAGAGAAAAAATCATCAAGAGAAAATTTAAAGCCATAATTTATGAGGTTTTTTATTTTTAAAACAATGTTTTTGTTTACTTTCATTCTTTCTGAAATTTCAAAAATAATATTCTTTGGATTGCGTGGTTTTTTTTTAGAAATCTCTTTTAGACGATCCAAAAAAACCTTATTATTTATATCTATTTGAGACACGTTTATAGAAACACTATATCTCCCATTATATTTTTTTATGAATTTTTCAGCATAGTCAATACATAATGTAGTAACCTTTTTATGGAGATCATTCTCCGATAGAAGTGGCTGGAAATAATCTGGAGAAAATATCCGGCCACACCTACATTTAACTCGCATTAACTGCTCAAAACAGACGATATTTAAGAACTCATCTAGAACAGGTTGGAAATAAATTTCCACGAGATCCTTTTCGAAGAAATCACTATATTCCTGCTCTGTACAATTCCCACATGGAAAAACTATCATTAGGAGGCTCTTTCAATATAATAAGGAAGAAATTTACTATTGATCTTCCAATTACACATCAAATTACTCCAATATTTTTTGCAAGTTTTCACAGTACCATCCATGAGTATTTCTTTAAAATTCCTACATTCATTTCTATCAGCACAATAACTTTCCATGAAAGAGACTGCGTCCACATATGACATGAAACACAGTCTCTAAAGGTTTCGTTCTTAATATATAATATATATTAAGAACGATTTCCTAACAAATAAAAATGGGATTGAAGTTCAGGGTTCACAATCCTGTCTATATTGAAATGACCTACGACCTCTCTTAATGATTCTGCCTCTCGTGCAAGATTATGAACGGCTGCAGTGGTTTCTTCCACCATGGCTGCATTTTTCTGTGTGATTGCGTCCATTTCGTTCATCGTCATGTTAATTTCGTTCAAACCATTAGACTGCTCAATAGCTGATGATGAAACGCTTCCAATCAAATGCTCAAGATCTCTAATCTGGTTTGTAATGTCATGAATGCATTTCTCCGTATCTCCAACAAAACTGACTCCATTATTTATATCGGCATAAGACCGAGATATGAGATCTTGTATGTTTTTCGACTCATCTGCCGTGCGCTGAGCTAATGTCCTGATTTCGCTTGCAACAACCGAAAACCCACGTCCATGCTCACCCGCTCTGGCCGCTTCAACAGCCGCATTTAGAGCCAAAATATTTGTCTGGAAAGAAATTCCATTAATTGTTTCTATAATAGAGTTAATTTTCTCTGATGAAGACTCTATTTTTTTCATCGCTTCCATTGCATTAATAATACTTTCACGTGATTCTTCGACACTTTTTTTGGTCAAAAACGACGTATCTCGAGCATTTTTTGTTAATGATGCAATTTTATGCATGTTTTTATTGATAGACGAAACTGTTACCGTAGTCTGCTCAAGGCTGGAAGCCTGCTCTTCAGTACGTCGTGCAAGATCCTCAGTAGCAGTAGAAACTTCAGCTGAAGTGTTGCTTACAACAACTGTATTGCTGGCAATTTTCTGCATCGCCTCACTAATGGCACAAAGCCCGTCATTAAAGTCTTTCCTGATAGACTCATATTCTGGTGCAAAGGCTTGATCCAGTGTTGCAGTAAGATCACCTGTTTTTATGTCGTGTAAAACTCTACGAAAAGACTCCGTCATAAATTCTATATTTTTTTGATTTTTTATCTGTTGTTCCTGGGCAGCAAAATGCTCACACCTATCTTCCCAAACCACTGCAATTTCGTCATTTCCTTCAATATTGATGAGAAATATGGTCGCAAAAACAGGAAGTATATTGCCATCCATACGCACATGAACCCAATCAAATTGGATTGGTTTTCTGTATTTAAAGAGCCTTTCTATTATTTCTTGAGTGGCAATGTTTGATTTTTTTCCGTCAGGTTGAAACTCCGGCGAAAATTTTTCAACACTTAACCCTATAATCTGATCTCTATTCCCACGAACAAGATTAAGCATGGCTGTATTACAATCAGCTACCTTGCCATCTTTTAAATAAAAACAGCCACTTAAAGTGTGTTCGAATATTGACTCTGCAAGGATTTGATGTGCTGTCCTGACATCTTTTTGCTTTTTATTTTCACGACCTAAAAAAAACATAAAGCTACGCTATCCCCTTGAATTTTAAAATATTTTTCACAAACAGGCTGCTAATTCATTCTAATATATGAGTAATTGTATCCATGCAACACACAGCAGATAATTGCGACACTAAACGAGCCACTCTACGCGCTGCCCGCGTTATCATTAGCTAGAAAGGCTTTACATCACCAATATTAAAAAAATACTCATACCTGAAGATTTTAAAAACAAATTATTTTATCAATATTTTTTGCAATTTTATTTGAATTGTCTGGATATTCCATCAGTTAATAAGGAAGATTATTCCGCATGTAATCTCGTTTGATATGTGATTTTTTCTCCTTATTTCCGCTTCGGGTATAAGAAAAACGAAATCAGGACAAACCACGTAATAATAAAAGGTTTTTCGAAACATCTATCTGGACGAAAAATGATATTCAAAATGACATCCGCTCGAAAACACAATCTGATGCTCTCTCGTATCGACATCATGATCCTCAATGAATCGCTAATTGAATTAACATCTTCTTCGCCCGACGGAAGACACAAAAAAGCTAAGGAAGTAGAGATATAAAATACAAGACGTACAGAAAACCGTACGTTATGTTGCAGAAGGAGGATCAATCATGACCTGTGTTTCCTATACCGATCTGCGTCAAAATCTAGCTTACTATCTGGACGAAGCCGTCAACAGTCGTGCACCGATTATCGTGACCCGTAAAACCGGGAAAGGGGCCGTTGTGCTGATGTCGGAAGAAGAGTTTTCTGGCTGGCAGGAAACCGTGCATCTCCTGAGCAGCCCACACAACGCGGAGAGACTGTTACAGAGTATTCGTGACATGGAGTGCGGAGCAATGACAGAGCAGGATATTCTTGAGCCGCGGGATACACAATCAGCGTGAAGGTTTTTTTTCATGAGAATGGCTGGGAAGATTATCTTTCCTGGTTCCAGTCAGACACTGCGCTTCTTGGGAAAATAAATACCTTGATCGAAGATGTGCGACGACATCCATTTCAGGGTTTGGGCAAACCTGAGCCACTCAAGGGACAGTTAACCGGATGGTGGTCCCGACGGATTACGGGAGAACATCGTCTGGTTTACCGCGTCAGAGGCCATGCTGAAGATGATCAGCGTATTGAAGTTATCCAATGCCGTTTTCATTATTAAAAGTTAAATGCCACACATTAAGACAGGTTCAGCTCCCTATTGCAGGCGAGATATGTACATTAAAATGGCAATACTCTTACCCAACATGATATCTCTCCATAGAAGTGCACTCACCTGATATCGATGGTTCCCCCGCACTCCTGGAGGTAGCTATACAGTTCCATCGGTGATCAAAGACGTGGAGACACACCCTGACGGAGCAAATGTGTCGTAATAAAGACTTGTCCGTATATGCCGCCATCGTTCCCACCTTCCCATGCCCGATAGAGAACATAATGAGAACATGGTGGCGGAGAAATTTCAAGCGCTTTTCGGTCCCTCAGCGCCGCCAGCCTTTGAGACCCTGCCATGCCTCGCTCAGAACCGCCCCGGCAACAGCCTGGTCAGACACCGACCCACGCAGCGCAGGATGCGCCACAACCAGGCGGTAAAGGTCCTGCAAATCCGCAAGGCTCAACGTCTCGCGGGTCTCCACCTCAGCTTTCAGGGCCGCCAGAACCCGGGCGTTCAACACCGCATGCCGCTCCCGGAAAGCCGCATAGTCCTCGGCACTCTGCAGGCCTTCAGCCTCCCGCTCCGCCTCAACCAGAGGCATCAGGATCTGCAGCAGCGTCTCGCTCACTGTGCCTTTCATAGTCATCTCCCGTCTTCAGTCGGTCTGTTGCTCTATTGTCCCGGCGACACCGAAGGGCTCCGCCGATGGGTCCGTTCGCGCTCAGTCTTCACCTGAGCGGCCTCACCCTGCCCCTCAGCCTCCCGACTGCGCAACTGCTCCTCCACCAGCCTGCTGATCCTCTCCGCAACATTCTGGGTTTCATAGGCACGCTTGCGCATGGTGCGGCTGATGTCATCCCAGCACGTCCCCGGAATGGCGCGCAGCCCCTGGGTCGCCTTGCGCGCCCGCCACCCGCCACCGGGGGACTGCCCCGCCTGCACCATCGCCTCGGCCGTATGGCTCTGCCTGATCCAGCGTGCGGTCTCCGCCTCAAAGGCCAACCGCCGCTTCATGAGGTCAATCCCGACAGGTTTGTAGGGATGCCGCCCCAGATCAGCAGCAATCCGGTCCAGAAGATCCGCATGGGTGACCGGGGTCGTGTCCCCCAAAGGACGGGAGAACTGCTCGGCCTCACGCACGGGGGCCTCCGCAATCCGGGTCCAGCAGGTCTGCACATGGCGGCTTTCCGCCACATAGGCGGTAAAGCCGGTCATGGTCGCAGTGCCACGGGGCATGGCATTGATATGTTCATCCGAGGTAATCCCCTGGGCCGCGTCAATGGTCATGGCATGTCCAAAGCCCAGACGTGTGCGCCCGCTCGTCTGATCCGCCAGCCGCTCCCAGGGCACCAGCCCCTCAAGCCCCCGACTGTTCGTCAGCCGCAGTCCGGCCTCATCCCACCCCGCCACCGACACGATATCCCCGTTGGACCCCAGATGCCGCCAGCGCAGCCCGCGCGGGGTCTGCACCCGGACCTGCACACGATCAAACAGACGCACCCGATCCCCTACCGACAGCGGCAGGTCATAGACCTCTCCCCGTTGGTCAATCGCAGGGCGGATGATCTCGGCCTCACCAATCTCGCCCCGGGCGCGCAGGCGGCTGCGTACGGCCATGCTCAACGCCATGACGTCCTCGTTGGTCGGGGCCGACATCGTAATCCCCCGCCGAGACCCTGCAGCCGTCAGCATGTCGCGCCGCCTGAGATAGAAATCCGCAATCTCATCGACCACCTGGTCATGATCCCCCCCGATCAGGCGGAATGTCCCGTCCCTGCATTTCATGGCAATGGCTTCACGTGCCCGCTCGGCGTCCTTCTCGCGCTGCTCCGCCTCCGACAGCGCGGGATCGCGCCCCTGGCTGCGGAACAGCCCCGCGATGGCCCGCCCCCGGGCCGAGGCCTGCCGGATGGTGGACAGCAGTTCGGGGGCTGCCTCGGCGGGCAGGACACGTTTGAGGATGGCCAGACTGTCCCCGGCCTCAATCGCCTGCGCCTGTTCCCGGTCTCCCAGAAGCCGCATGGAAAATCCGATCGTCTCCTGCAATTCCAGCAGCCGCAGCATCTGGCGGGGGCCGATCTGGCTGACCTCGTCCAGCACCAGCACGGTCTGGCGAGTCAGCCCGTGCTCGCCGGTCTCAATGTCACGCAGCAGCTTCGCCAGTGCAAAACTCTGGCTGATCCCCGTATCGCGCAGGGCGTCGGCCTGCCGCCAGGCCACGGCCGCCCCGATGACCTGCCGCCCGTCCTCTTTCCAGGCCGAGACCAGCGGCGCCAGCAGGGCCGTCTTGCCCGCCCCCGCAACCCCGGTCAGAAAGCCCAGCCCCCCGGCCCGCCCCAGGGCGAAGATCGCTGCCTTCTGGGCCCGGCCATGATCAGGCTCGCGCTCAAAGTCCAGGGAGGATGCCGCAATGACCCGGGCAATCGCCGCATCCTCCAGACTGCCCGCCCGTGTGCGGGCCGACAGCCCGGCCAGCCGCCCCATCTCCTGCTCGACCCGGATCTGTTCACTGGTCGTGACCTGCACCCGCCCGTGCGCCACCCCCTGCAGAAAATGCACCCGCTCGCCCCGGATCTCGATCCCGCGTTCCAGAATCATCTCGGCCACCCGGTCGATATCCTGTGGCCCATCCAGCCCCGTCGCGATCAGCCCGTGCGCCGCATGCATCCGAAAGGCATCCCGGTCGATCACCGCCTGGGTTTCGAACTCCTCGGCCAGCAGCCGCGAGGCAATGGCGCAGGCCTGCTCGTAGCGCTGCCCGGGGTCCGTAGGCGCTGCCACCACATCCTCCAGAACACTGCGATGCGACCAGCCCAGAGCCCGGGCTTCCTCGCGCCAGATTTCCCGGTCATTGGTCCCGTCGTATTTCTTCGAGCGATAGGCCAGATTGGCCTGGTGCAGCACCTTGAACTTCTGCTCGGCCGAGAGCGTATCCCAGTTCCCGCCCTGTCGTTTAACGAACGCCTTGGCCTGCTGTTCCGCCTGTCGGCTGCGCTTGGAGAAGGCCTCGCAGACATCACGGGGGATGGCCTCAATGACGATGGCGCGACCGCGCTCATCCGGCCTGACACGCACCCCCATGCTGCGCAACTGCTGGCCCAGCTCGGCCTGGAAGTAGGCGCCGAACAGATGCGATGTCATCTTCGTCACCCGGGCCGTGTCCAGAGACCCCAGATGGCCGTCTTCCGTCGCAACGGCATTGAACACCGCATTATGGATATGGGCCTGTGGATCACCCGGCACGGGAATTTCCACCGAAGCGGTCGGCCCGTTGAGCCCATCCTGGATATGCATGGCCGGGCGGGCCGTATAATGCCGGAACGACACCCAGGCCACCTCCCCCGCCTCATGCTCCCCCTGACCGCCCTGCCCCCGGCGGGCCACGCCGATCTCGCGGCCAATCAGCGCCAGGGCACGGTCGTTGGCCTGCTGGATGGCGTGCCAGATCAGCGCCTGTTCGGCCGTAGTCGCGGCAAACTCGGCGGCCAGCGTCACGGACTTATCGGGGGAGGCCGTGAAGTCGATCCCCGAGATGGTCCTGTTGGCATGCGCCCCCGGCCAGTCCGCCCCATCCGAGGCGCGCTTGCACTCGAACAGCCGGATCAGTTCCTCATCCGTGGGAGGCCGGGAGATGTCCAGCCCCAGGGCATCCGCGATCAGCGGCCCGATATCGGGTGCCCAGGACCCCTGGCCATCCCGGCCGGTGAAATAGCTGTTCAGACGCCCACCGGCCTCTGCGGTCTGGCTGGCCGTGTGGTCCCCGACCGGACCGGGCCTGAGCTGATGCTCCCGCATATAGGCGACCAGAAGCCTGCCCACGCCGTTGGCCGAGAGCTTGCGATAGGTAATCATCCCTGGCGGTGCTCCTCAGGCGCGCACAGGCGGCCAAGGCTGGCCTCCACCCTCTGGAGCACCTCAGTCTGTTCGGCAACACACGCCGCCAGCTGCTGCAGGGCATCCGCGATCCGGTTGGCCTCATCGTCCTCGGCGGGCATCACCACCTCAAGGATCTTGTGCAGGAGATCGAGCGCCTGCTTCTGGCCGCTATCGAGCTGCGCCAGCCCCCTGGACAGCACGTTCGCAAGATCGGCGGATGACGCGGTTTTCTCTGTCGGCATTCCTCTGCTCACTTCCTGAATGGATGAAAGTGACCAGTCTCAGCCAACCCGTTGTGGGTGTGCTCAGCGCCGCACCCTGACCATCAGACCACGGTGTGTGCCCGCAGCCATGAGAAGAGATGTTCAAAGTCAAACGTGCCCGCCGCATGCAGGCCGAGGATGAACGTTTCGGTCTCCTGTGCCGTCGCCGTCCAGCGGGCACCATTGAGAGCCAGAAAGGTCCATGTCACGGCAAAAGCCGTGCGCTTGTTGCCATCAACAAAGGGATGGTTCTGTGACAGGCTCTCCCACAGGGCCGCCGCCTCGGAAAGCAGATCGGGATAGTAGCCGGTCTGGGGCCGAAACAGCGCAGCCTCCAGAAGGCCCGGGTCCCGTACTCCCAAAGACCCGCCATAGCGCATGATCTGGTCCTCGTGGATAGCCAGCACTTCCACAAGGGTCAGATAATCCGTCACTCAGCCAGCTTCCGGTAGAGCGGCGCAAACGTCTCATGGCTCGACTGGTAAAGCGCCATGACAGACGGACGCGGGCGCACCTGCCTGCGCTTTTCAATCAGGTCCACCAGTGCCTCATCGACCAGCGCCTGAAGCTGACGCCCTTCCTGCCGGGCCAGCTCCCGGATCGTCTCCAGCACCCTGGGATCAACCTGGGTCGCGAATTTTGCACGCTGTGGCGCGGCCATGGGACACCTCCTGTAACACTTCGCCGAGCGTATCATGATGGATCATGACAGTTCAAGAAACGCGAGAAACCCCTTCGTGCCGAGCGCCGCACAGCGGTCGCAACACGTGACAGCGCCTCTCCTTCTTCCGGATAGCCTGTGCCCCCGCAGGGGGCGCACCCGCAAGGGTGCATTTGTATATGGTCTTTTCTTAAAACATGTCCCGATTCTGTCCTCTTGTTATCGCGAAGCGAGGGCGAAGCCGAGGCGGAGCTATGTCAAAGTTGACTCGCAAAAGCGACGGGGGTAGCAAGAGCAAAGATCGGCACCACCGCCGTCTGCGGACCTGAGAGAGGGGGAGGACTGACAATGAGCGCAACCACGGCCCCCGATATCGGGCAGTTCCTCGACCTTGTCGGCGGAGCCTGGGAACATTCCGCACTGTTCCGCTTTCTGCGTGAGCACCATGATGCCATCCTGGAGCGTCAGAATGGCGAACGGATGAACTGGCGGGCTCTGTGTGCGTATTTCGGGCAGTGTGGTCTGACAAACGTAAAGGGCGAAGCCCCCAGCATCTCCTGTGCCCGCAAGACATGGTACCGTGTGCGCCGGAGCTTCAGCCTGCTGCGCGCACGCCTTGACGCAGAGGCGGCAGAACGCGAGGCCGTGCGCGAGCAGGCCCGGATTGACGCCCTGGCCCGCAAACAGGCACAGGCGGCAGAAAAAGCGGATATCCGCCAGAAAATGGCGCAGGCCGAGCAGGAATTTCAGGCCCGGCAACTGGCTCAGGCCAGACGGAACAGCCCCTCAGTGCTGTATCCCCAGGGCTATGAGACACCCGCGCCACTGGCGCAGCCCCCGGCTCCCGCCCGGCAGATTGCTGTGGCGACCCCGCCAGCCCAGGAAGCCCCGGTGGGGGCTGATGTGCCTGGCGTTCGGATTGGAGAAGTCGCGCATTTTGTGAAGATGAAGACACAGGCCCCGCGCTATGGGCATGAGCGTGACATTCCGCTGCCTCCGCCCTATGTCGGGCCACGGCCCGCAGGGATGCCCGAAGACCTCCCGCTTGAAGCCCTGATGCCTCTGGATGCCAGCGGTCGCGATGAAAACGGGAATTATGACTTCCTGCAGATGCCCGGTCTGCCCCGGCGGTCGTTCTATGACAACAAAAGGATCTGGGCGCTGGACTGTCTTCCCATGATCGAAGCTATCCCGCCTCGTGAACGCCCCCCTGCGCTAAAATCAATGCGTGTCTGGCTGACTATGGTTCTTGGACAGTAATCCGACGGGCAACAACCGCACCCACAACTGCCTTCCTTACACTTGGCATCGTCGCAACAGAGCGACTGTTTTGAGTGTAAGGACTTTTAATGACAGCCAAGACGAACACCTCTGGAACTGTTCCCGCTGACACAGCGGCGACGACGCCAGACCTCTCTCCCCGCGCCCTGGTCAAAGCCGGGCGTGGCAATCTGGGTGGCACAACCGCTCTGGCAATCCTCAGTGAAATTGCCCTGCATGACGGGCGCAGGGTGCTGATGGCCGATGGTGATGTCCGCAATCCGGGTATTTCACAGTTCAAGGCGATTTATGGGAAACGGGGGTTTCCGCGCCCTGACAGCGAAGACATTGCTCATCTCAAGGAATGGTACACGAACGCCTTCGCCGCAGCCCTGCAGAATGAGGCGTCACTGGTCATGGATGTGGGCGGTGGTGACCGGACACTTGAAGAATGGGCATCGGAAGACAGCCTTGTCGATGCAGCCGATGCCATGGGTCTGCCGGTAACAGGTCTGTTCATGTGTGGGCCACAGGCGGGTGATATCGACTATCTGCTCAAGCTTTGGAAAACAGGGCTGTTTCTGCCACATCGTGGCGTCATCATTCTCAACGACTGGAGCATTCCGGTCGGCCACAAGCCCGACACGCTCTTTACTCCTTTGTGCATGGATCAGCGTCTGACCACTGTCAGCGGCATGGAAACAGCCATCCTGCGCATTCCCAAGCTGAGCTGTATGAATGAGGTACTCGCCAGCGGCCTGACGTTCCATGATGCAGCTGACGGCAAGCCAGGGGCCTCAGGCCGTCCCCTGGACCCGATGCGGCGCTGGCAGGTCGGACACTGGATCAGCAAGATCCGTGAAAACATTGCCAATGAAGGCATTGAAGCGTGGCTGCCGTGAGCGGCCTCAACACGCCCCCCGTCTCAGGCGGGGGGAACCTCCCTCGGCCTGAGAGTGAATCCTCCTACGCGGCGCTGCGTGAGGCAGGTCAGGAACTCATGGAGATTGCGCTTCAGGAAGGGATTGATAGCCACGCCCCGCTTGGCCTCTGGATCAGAACCCTCAAGGGGGCCATGGATGCGCAGGCACTGCTCTGTCTTGCCGTCTCGCGCGAAACCCGTGAGGCCAACACCGTGGCCGATAGCAGCCTGGCGGCCCGTAACGAGGATCTCGATATCCGTCAGCAGATCATGCAGGATCTGACTGTGCAGCTGAAGCAGAGTCTTGAGGCAGTCCGTACTCTGCATCTCTCGACGGAAAACCGGATCAAGGAGCATGAGGGCAGGCTGGATCAGCAGTATGCGCAGATTGTGGACAAGAGTGTTGCCTCGGTGATGAAGGATCTGAAGCGCGAGGTCTTTGATGCGCTGCGCCAGCGTCTGCCGCTTCAGGAAGGCGCGTTCTACTACATGGCGCGCTGGCACTTTTTCATGAAGCTGACGCTGGGCATCCTGTTTTTTGTTCTGCTGGGGTCTGGCCTGACGGCCGTCGCGGGCTGGCATGCGTATTCGCGTGGCGTTTACTGTTTTGGACACACTTTGCGCAATGAGCAGGGACAGGCGTGGTGTGCACTTGATCCTCTGTTCAATCACACAGCGGAGCGGACGGAGACGGACCAGGAGAAATAGGGCGTCGCAGCTGTCCCCGCGTTATCCATGCAATCCAGCCCTTCAGGGCCGGAGCGCTTTGCGCGGAGCAGATTATCCGCCGGATAAGCGCGCCCCAGAGCGCAGGCGTTCCGGCGGATAATCTGTGGTTTGTGTGGGTAACGCCCCCCGGCCTTTCACGTGGGGAGTGGGTTGTCCCGGCCATCCAGCCCGCCAGGGCCGGAGCGCTTTGCGCGGAGCAGGTTATCCCCCGGATAAGCGCGCCCCAGAGCGCAGGCGTTCCGGGGGATAACCTGTGGCTGGCCGGGGCAACAGAGAGCCCACGCATAGCCGTCCGAACCCTGCCAGTGCCACCCGTAGATAATCCCCTCTCACACTCAGGCTCACAACACGGACAGGCACACTTGCAGTGACTCAACTTTCAAGCCTCTGCCGCGTTCGTGGGCGAAGGCACAACAGAACAAGAGAAAAACATGCCTGAAAAACCCTGTTTCACCCACAGCCAGCCCGCACCGGCGCGCACAGCCTGCGAGCAGCTGTTTGCCTTGCGTCTGGATAATGAACCACCGGGAGCATCAAAAATTGCCCTGAACCGGGCAGGCTGGCGCTATGATGCCAACCGTGGGGAATGGCGTAGCACCTGCAATGCGCTGCCTCTGGAACTGGAATCCTATCGGCCCCGGATCACGGCACATGCCCCGTTATGCTCGCAGGTGGCTGAACAGGCGGTCTGCCCTGCACCGGGTGGGGGGTGAGTACACCCCGGAAGGCTCGTGTCGGTTGTCTGGAAAAGACCGGCCAGAGCCTGCGCCCTGTCGTGACATGGAGCGCACCAGGCACAAAGTCATGGCTGTCCACAAATCCATAGGAGGGACCCAAGGGCTGCGCGACGCGACCGCCAAGAGTCAGGCGGCGCGCAGCCCTTGGGAGGTGCCTGTGGAGTTGTGGGCAGCCCGCCGGGAGGAAGGATTGCCCGCCTCTGTTACCGACAGGAGGGAAAGAACAGAATGAGGAATAAGGGCCGGAACGCATTGCGGCGGGCTTATGCCCGCCGCCCGATTTCTACGATAATCGGCTGAGACCTATCTCTTACTCTCAGGAGGCTGCTGAACAGGCAACAGTCGCCGAGCAACCCACCCACTCGCGGCGAAGGTCACAGCAAACACACCGAGCACCATGGCTGCATTAGTCAGGAAAGCATTTGTCATCGCTTGTCCTCCTTTGACGCTTCCTTAGCAGGAATATAGCTCAAAAACTCAAAAGCTGCACGTTCCAAAATAGCAGCCAGCATGACGGCGGGAAGTTTACGCCATGACCAGCCCCCTGCCGCAAAAAATGGAGAGATAAGCGATAGCCCTACCAGTGTGAGCGCAAGATTCTGACAGGCTGAAGCCGCCAGCTTCAGCCGCTCTGTTATCTGTACATCATTTTGTGGAGGCTTGGCCGGGAAAACTGACATTATCCAAAATGCTCCAAGAACAGGGTTGCCGGGCCTTTCGGCCCGGCTGGTTGCTGTTTAGATGCCGATCGCATCATCAAGCGCGGCGGCAGCCTCCTGTGTCAGGCTACGGCGGTTAACACGGGGCTGGTAGGGTTCCCACGCTTCGCCCATCAGTTCCGCATAAGCGGCGCAAGCTCCGCTGGCGATGCACGCAAGGGCGTATGCCTTTGCGCCATGTTCAGCGGCGATCCGCACCAGCACATCGCTACGGTTTTCGCCACCGTCAACGCCCATGCGGTCTTCATCGCGATGCTCGTTCCTCCACGCATCCTTTGCATCCTTGGCAATCTGACGGCGGGATTCAAAAAAGTTCGCGGCACCATAGGCAGACCGCACCACCGCATCGACAACGCGATCAAGGTGCATCTTAAGGCCCCGGAAATCGTCTTCGCCCCGGTAGCGAGAAACCAGAATGGGGCGCAGGGCTTCGTATTGTTCCCGAATGAGGCTGTCACCCTGCCCAGTCAGTTCGTCCGGGTCGCCGCCGTCCAAGCCAAACCCGGTGCGGATTTTCGCCATGCGACTATCATCGGGGGCCAGCCGCAGCACATCTGCCAGCGTGGGAGCAGACAGTGCCTTCATACGCTGTTCCGTCTCATGGAACTGGCGGGCGCGGGCAGGAGATACGGAACCGGCGGCGTCACCCTTGCGGGAAGAGCTGGCCTTGCTTACGGTGTTTTTAACGTCGGACATGAAACTACCTCTTTCAGTTCTGGCGCAGTCCCGGTCTGGTGCTCGTTACACCGACCGGGGCGCTCTGTTGTTTGGGTTCATTCCCTCTCAACAAATAAAGAATAGTACAAACCCGCACCCATGACAAGCAAAAACCGGCAGAAAACTGCCAAAAGCGGCATTTTTTATTTTGTTTTTCGAGTAATTATTTCTTGCATGAAGACTATACTTGCCGTTACTTCCACCCTTCATGAGCAAAGGCCCCGTCCCGGCACAAGGTCGGTCCCACGGCAGAGCGAGCGCAGAGCGGGAGCCGCGTAGCGCGCCGAAGGCGTCTGGCCGTCAGAACGGAATAGCCACATCCTCCCACAGATCGAGAGGCAGGGTCGCTGACGGCGGAGAAGGCACAGGCTCCTGCTCCCGCAGAACATCCGCCAGTTCCGGGTAGTCCTGCTCCAGATCAGACCGGAGCACTGGCGAACAGCGCGCCACAGCACCATCACCTTCAACCCCGGAACACAGCCACAGCGAGAAACCCCGCATGATGACCGCAAGCCTGCGCTGGGGCTCGATGGCCAGTCTCGTCTGCCCGGTGGCATCGCGCACACACCGCCAGGCCCCCCATTCAGGGTCCTGCGCCGCAATGCGCCACACCCATGTCCGCTGCCCCCGACAATGGGCCAGTGCCCTGCTCACAGGCGACGCCTCGTAAAGGCAGACCTGCGACCTCGCCCGCAGATGGCCTGCCAGCCGCCAGTCCACCCATGTGAACAGAGGTCGCCAGGCGCACTTCCAGACCCGCTGGCCCGCCCTCCAGAAAACATAGTCGCGCTCGCTCGCACCCCACGGTGGACTGAGACAGTGCTGGCCCAGAAAACTCAGGCGGGGCCACATCCGGGCCAGAACCGGCAGACAGGCATGCCGCTGCGGGAGCCTGAAAGGATCGAACTCGACCGTGAACACCGCGCGGGTCATCGTCATGCTGTCGATGGCCCCGGCAAAACTCCGGCCAAGGGCCGCATCACGCCGCAGACGGGCTTGCAGCGCAGCCCGGTCACGGGCCGGACCCGTGACGCGCAGCGTCAGGGTAATCTCGGTCTCTCTCATGCTGCGTCCCTGATCCAGTTTTCACCCGGCCCATCCAGCCCCTCCCAGCGCAGCAGGAACCAGTGGCGGTACCACTCGGCATGAACATCCGCCGCATTCAGCGCATCCGCCTGACGCTGCGCCTCCTCGTAACTGGCCACGGGCTCTGTCAGTTCGTTGGCCAGCGTGCCATCCACCACGATCCATGCCCCCGCATGCTCGCCATAGATCTGCGGATCATCAGCAAGCTGCCAGACCACAGCCTCCAGAGGGGGCGCTGGCGCATCACACTGGGCACAGTCAGCCAGACTGCCCGGATAGGCCGCTTCAACCAGTGGCCTGAAGCGGGAGCGCCAGAACCCCCGGGCCATGGCACAGCGGGCCGGAACAGGCATCACACGCAGGATCTCATCGAGCAAACGCTCGCGCGCACTGTCATTGAGGTCTTCAGGGGCGATGGAGACGCTGATCAGCGCCCCATCCGCACCACGGGCCTGCACCGGGGCGGGCATGAGGCTGGCACGGCCGCGCCACAGTGGCGTCAGCACGGGAGCCGGAATTTTGCGGACTATCGTCATCATGAGTGCTCCTTCAGGCTGCTGCTGCGCGTACGCCCACAACACCCCGCGATAGGCTGGACTGTATTTTTTCTGGATGGAGACCTGCATGCCCCTCGCCCGTACCCGACAGTACGCCCGCCGCCTTGTCTGGATCGGCCTGTATGGCTGTGTCGCTTACTGCACCGCGCTGGCAATTCTCAGTGGGCTTTGCCTGCTTCTGGGCGACCTGTTGGTCCACGCCATGCTGCAACGCAGTGCGTGGACACTCCCCGCCCTCTACTGGCTCGATCATCATGACGGGGCGTGGCTGCTGGACCATGGGATGCAGGGGCTGCACCTGAGCGAACAGATCCTGCGGGTGATCGCTCTCGTTCCCGCAGGTCTGGCGCTTGTGTGGAAACTCTCGCGCCCTCAGGCGGCAAGAGCCAGATCAGGCGTCTGAAGGCTGTCGTCCCGCTCTTGATGGCCCGCACATTTCTGGAGATAATCCACTGCGGTCGAAGCCTGCGAGGCGGCGGTAAAGATCGCCCGCCGGTCTGCCTTCATAAGGGCGAGCCACGACTGGATGTAAGCAGCATGCCGCAGGCTGGGGGCAATGCCCATCACCGCGCAGAGCTGGGCGGCTGAAATCTCGGCTACGAGCTCTTCCATCTGGTAAGCAGAATCTCCAAAGCGCTTTCCAAAAGTGCGGTTAAGCCGGTGTTCTGCGCCCGTCCAATGCGCCAGCTCGTGTGCCTGAACCCCGAACATGGCCTCCGGGCTGGAAAAGGCGGCAGGAGGCGGACACTGGATATAATCGAAGCGGGGATGGTAATAGGCCTCGTTCCCGCCAAAACGCATCTCAACACCTGTTGCCTGCACAAAAGCGTCCAGGGCAGCATTGGTCGCATGAGGGGGATCGACTGGCGCAAGCCCACAGACCGCCTCGGGCAGCCCGTCAATCTGCGCCACATTGAAAACCGTAAACCGTTTGAGGAAGGCAATGCCAAACGCCTCTTCCCCACTGGCGTCAGCCCGTTCCTGCTCAGCCTGCGGCACATAGGTGCTGGCATAGACAAGGCTCACCCCTTTCTCACCACGACGGACCTGACCACCCACTGCGGCCGCCTGCCGGTATGTGAGCCAGCGGGACTGCGTGTAGCCATGGGCAGAAGCCGCAAGCCAGAGCAGCAGCACGTTGATCCCGCTGTAGCGCGCATTGGTCGTGGCATTGACCGGCAGTCCTGAAGCACCTGTGGTCGTGCTCCAGGGCCGGGTCCACGGCAGGCGACCGCTTTCCACTTCGGCAATGATCCGCTCAGTGACTTCGGTGTAAATATCCTGTCGGTTCGTTTTTGCCTGCGCCTGTCTCTGTGCCATGTCCTGTTTTCCTTTTCGGACCGTGCTGCCACCCGGGGGTGGCCGATAACGACCGTCAGGGGGTGCATGGAGGCGGGCATTGCATGCGCAGCACGGAGCGCAGCGGAAGTCCTGGCTTGCCAGGTTGCAATGCACGACGGCACCCCCAGACTGGCGTTTCGGCCTCCCACGGGTGCTGTGCGTCGCTCCGCTTTTCTGTTTTTTTGCTTTCTGCCTTATGTGTCGCTGACATCAGTCTGGATTATCTGGCCTGTCAGTTCCATTTGTAGTAACGTATCTACAAATGGGAGGATCAGGCCATGACGATCACCACAGTTTCTAGCCGGGAATTCAACCAGGATACGGGCCGGGCCAAAAGAGCCTCGCTGGATGGACCTGTCTTCATCACGGACAGAGGCAAACCGGCGCATGTCCTGCTTACGATTGAAGAATACAGAAAACTCACGGGTCAGCCGGACAGGATTGCCGATGCCCTGGCCATGCCCGGGATCGAAGACGTGGAGTTTGATCCAGCCCCCCTCACCCTGGGCCTGCGCCCGGCCGATTTCTCCTGATGCTCGTCCTCGACACGAATGTTGTCTCGGAACTGCGCAAGGTCCGCTCCGGGAAAGCAGACCCGGCCGTTGCCCACTGGGCTGATAGTGTTGCCGCTGGCAGCCTCTATCTCTGCGCTATCACGGTCATGGAGCTTGAAGTCGGCATCCTGCGTGTCGAACGCAGGGATGCCCGGCAGGGAGAGATGCTCAGGCACTGGATGGATCACCACGTCATGCCGGCGTTCAGGGACCGTATCCTGCCCGTGGATACAGCCGTTGCCCTGCGCTGCGCCCGGTTACATGTCCCTGACCCCAGGGCAGAGCGCGACACACTGATCGCCGCCACCGCCCTGGTCCACGGGATGACAGTTGTGACGCGTAATAGTGACGATTTCCGGTTCACCGGTGTCCCGCTGCTCAACCCCTGGCTTTTTTTAGAAGGCTGAACCGCCTTTCATCCCGCCCCTGGCAGCCCTGCGTTCCACCCGGCGCATCTGCGCCCTGAGATTGCGCCCCGCCCGCCAGTCCCCTGGCGTGGAGGCTCCAAACACAAAAGCGCCACTCCGGTGCCGCCAGCGCAGGTGCCCCCCACGGGTCAGTTCAACCCGCCAGTCCGCATCCCCCAGCCGGGTTCCGAGTTCCCGAACATGATGTCTGCTCATGGTCTGCTCCCCCTTCACCCTCACATGCCCAGGGCACGGCGATAGATATCCAGCAGGGTTTCCTGCTCCTCGACCTCGGCCGGTTCCTGCCTGCGCAGCCGGATGATCTGGCGGATCACCTTCACATCAAATCCTGCCGACTTCGCTTCCGTGAAAATATCCCTGATGTCGCCGCTGAGTGCCTTGCGCTCTTCTTCCAGCCGTTCAACACGTTCGATGATGCTGCGCAGCCTGTCGGCCGCGATCCCGCCCACCTGTGTCTGGCTGTCCTCGTGTTCCGTCTCATGTCCGGCCTCGCCGGGTCTGTAGAATGTGCCATCAGCCATCATGTCTGCTCCTCTGGAGATACGGTCGGGCCTCAGGGCCGCGACCAGGTCAGGTGTCCGTCTTCAAGATGATCCAGCCAGCGCGACCGGCGCGGCGTGAGGCGTTCACCACGCTCCATCAGCCGTCTCAGGTGGGTCCGATGCTCTCCCATGCGCTCAGCCAGCACGCGCTCGGACCAGCCGATGACAAGGCAGGCGCGGGCCACCTCCCGGGGGCCCATGGGCTGGCGGTTCCCACCCATCCGCACGGAGGCACTCAGGGGCGAGGCATACTGGCGGTGCAGCGCCCTGAGCGCGCACAGCCAGGCCCGGACTTCGACGGGCATGGCCGCCTGCCCCCGCTCCCAGCGCCGGAACTCGCTCCGGGGGATGCCCGACCGCCGCTCCATCTGCATGAGGGTCCAGCCAATCGTCTGACGGCACGAGACCAGCAGCAGGCCGGGGCTTTGCATCTGCTCCCCGTTATCCCGCCTCTCACCCCTGAGTTCTCCACAGCCCTGTCCACCATTTTGGTGGATAACTGCCCTCTCAGCCATGCGGTGGCCCCCCGACACTGGCCGGGAAGTCGGGGATCAGATCCGGCTGGGCCACGGCGTTCCAGCTCCACCAGTGCTCCTGCCCATAGACTGCAGTGTAGTAGGCGCATTTCTGCGCCCGGCGGGCGGCGTAGGCCTCGTCGTCTCGGCCAAACACCTCCATGGGGGTGCCTCGGGCATCACCCGTATCGGTCAGCACAAAGTCGGGATGGACGACGTCACGCGTGGCATCAAAACGCAGGGGTTTGATAAAGCTGCGGCCCTGCGCCACAAGCCGCGTGGCCACCGCCAGTTCGTGGCTGCTGGCCACGGGGATCAGGGTCACGGGCATCACTTCCATAAGAACCATGTCCGCAACACGGCACCCGACCGTCACACGCTCGCCATCGCGCCCCACCCGGACACTGGCAATCGCCAGTCCGACCACCCTGATCCGGCGCTGTGCGCGCGCAAGGCCGAGTGCGCGCATCGCCATCGGGAAGCGCCGTGCCAGACGCTCATGCAGGGCGGCATCCCCCGTCACCCGCAGGTCATAGGCCTGTGCGCCATCAAAACGGACAGAGGTGAACCGGCCTCCTGGTCCCTGGCGGAGATCGATCCCATCCAGCACTCCCAGAAGCATGATCCGCCAGTCCTGCCCGCAGCCCCGCGCGGTCTCGCGCAGCAGGGCCGGACCATCCTCATCGCCGTAACCGAGCATCGCCAGACGATCGGCCAGGCAGACCCCACGGGCAGGCAGGATGGCCGAGGCCGCACCCTCCAGGGCCTGACGCACCCCCGTCCACCACAGACGCCGCCGTCCCACCGCCGGAGACCAGCTGTTCAGCCCCGCACGTTCCCACAGCAGATGCACCAGACCCAGACTGCTCATCTGGCTTTGTCCACCCCCGCCCTGCCCGGCAGCCCCCGCCTCTCGTCCGGCCCTGGGTGTGACCTCGCCCTGTGCGCGGGGCATGATCCGGAGCGACTGGTCAAGGCTGACACGCAGGCGACCATCCGCCTGCTCCTCGATGACACCGGCCTCATACCCGCCACGACCACTACGGGCCGGGTCCGGGTCATGGAACGGGCACCCCGGAGCATGCCAGTCGCCCTGCCCCGGGAAACGCGCCAGATGGAACGCCTCGACCGGTCGGCCATCCTGCTGCCGCACCCGCCGCCGCACGACTAGGGGCACAGGGTCTCCCTGCCAGCGGCAGTCGCAATGCGGGCGCATGTCCTGCCCATGGCACGCCTGCAGAAGAGCCTGCCAGCGGGCCGCCATCCGGGCCTCGCCATCCCAGGACAGCCGCCCGCGTGTCCCGTCAGGAAACGTGATCCAGTCACTCATCGCCGACCTCACCATCCAGAACAGGCGTGTCGTGACCCGCGACATCGGCGAACACCCGCTCGCGCGCCCCCCGACGGATATGCGCGGCCATGCGCGGGCTGGCCGGACGATACTGACCCGCCCCCCGGCCCGGCTCGATCAGACCCATCGTCTCCAGGCTGGCCAGGGCCGCCTGCACCTGCGCATGCGTCAGGGCCAGCGCCTGGGCCAGCTGCGCAACCGTATGGCCGGGCCGGGTCGTATCCGCCAGGGTCGCCAGAACCAGATCGGCCAGAGGGGACGCCTCCACTGGCACGGTCTGGGGCATCCAGGGCACCTGGACATAGACGCCATGGCCAATGGAGGCGATCTCGCCCGCACGCACCATCTCTTCGAGCATCACGTGGAAGGCCCCGAGCATGGGCTGGGCGATCCCGCGCCTGAGTTCGAGAACCGCATGCGGGCCGCGCTGCAGACACTCACGGATATGCGTGCGGATGGTATGCCGGGCGACAGCCCGGGCAGCGGCCGTCATGCGTGTATACAGCGGCGGCCTGGGTGTCTTGCGGGCCGCGGGGGGTTTACGAGGTGGCATCAGCCGTCTCCTTGCTCGTCACAATGGCAGCGAGTGTACGGGGGGCTGTTGTGAGCCTGGACAGAAGCCCGCGCCTGCATCAGGGCGGGGTAATGGGCGAGGGCCAGATCCACGAGGGCGGGATCGAACATCAGCCCCCGTTGCCGGGCCAGCATGTCGCGCACCGTATGAGGGGACAGGGCGGGTTTGTAGGAACGTGGGCTGAGCAGGGCATCGACAAAATCGGCCACGGCCACCTGGCGGGCAGCAACCGGAATGGCCTCGCGCCGCAGGCCATTGGGATAGCCTGTGCCGTCCCAGCGTTCGTGATGGAGCAGCACACACTGGAGAATAACGGGAGAGGCCTGAGGGACCAGACGATGGACCAGGGCTGCCCCGTCGAGCACATGCCGCTGCATGATCCACCACTCTGACGGCGCCAGCCGTCGGGGCGCATGCAGGATGGCCGACGGTGTCAGCAGCTTGCCCACGTCATGCAGGCGCGCACCCGCGTCCAGGTCTGGATCAGGAGGGCGGCGCGGAAGACAGGCCGCCAGCAGCACGCAGGCCATGGCGGCGACACGATTGCCATGGCCGTCAAGAGCAGCACCAGCCACACGGGCCAGCACTGCCAGGGACAGTGAGGGCGGGCGGGGATCACCACGCCATCCCTCGGAACACATTTGATCTCTGGTCATGGAGCCAGTATTGGGTCGCCCGTTGTGAGCGCGGACCGACCTACCCCGTCAGACTGGCTCCTGGACCCGTGGCTACAACTGGGGTAGCGGGCTGCGCCGCCAGCCCCTGTGCAGGCTGGCCGGGGGAATATCCTCCACAAAACCGGACACACCACTGGCCCGCCCGTTACGCCAGCGACACCAGGTAATACTCACCCTGCGCCGTCCGCGCGTCAGCGCGACATAGGCCAAACGGCGTTCTTCTTCCGGATTGGCTGTCCCCGGTGCGGGGAAAAGCGTCTCCTCCCAGCCCATCAGAAAGACATGGGCATATTCCAGCCCCTTGGCGGCATGGATGGTCATCAGCCTGACCCGCCCGACCTCCTGATCACCGGCCGGGGCGGAGCCCAGGGCCGCATGGTCCATAAGGTCTTCCACCGTACTGAAGCCATCGGCCAGACCGTACAGTTCTTCAAGGTTCTCAAGGCCGGTGCTGCCGTCCTCTGCAGCCAGGCGCAACATCGGCAGGTAGCCTGAACGTTCGCCAAGCCCCCGCAGCCGCGCCCCCAGGCTCGGCTCACCCCCCAGCCCTTCCCGGCGGATCAGCATCAGGAACGCCCGCACCCCCTGAGCCACCTGCCCGGTCGCCTGTATGTACAGATCCTCGGCCGCGGCAAACAGGGACAGGGCCCGCGCCTGTGCCAGGGCTTCGATTTTCGCGAGCGTCTTCGCACCAACGCCCCGGGCAGGAACATTGATAACACGCCGGAACGCCTCATCACTCTGCGGATCATCCGGGCTTTCCGCCAGGCGCAGCAGGGCCAGTGCGTCACGAATGCACGCCCGTTGCCAGAAGCCGGTATCGTTGACCAGTTCGTAGGGGATTTTCAGGCGGAGCAGCTGTTCTTCAAGCTGGCGGGAGAGAAAATTGTAGCGATAGAGAATGGCGATCTCCTGGGGAGGCACGCCCGCCAGAAGGCGACGACCGATCTCAAGAGCAATGCCCTGAGCCTCATCCTGCGCCCCGGTAAAGGCCACCACCTCGACAGGCTCCCCAGCGCCGGCACGGGTAAACAGGGTTTTCTCCAGACGTTCGGGATCACGCGCTATCACCGCATTCGCAGCCGCCAGAATATGCCCCGTGGAACGGAAATTCTCTTCCAGGGCAATCAGCCGCGCACCGGGAAACTCCCGACTGAAATGGCGGATGAAGCCCACATGCGCCCCACGCCAGGAGTAAATGCTCTGCGCGTCATCGCCAACAGACAGGATCTGGCCGTGGTCACGGCTGAGGAGTTTGAGCCACAGGAACTGCAGACGGTTCACATCCTGGAATTCATCGGCCAGCAGGGCATCGAACCGGGCGGCCCAGTCACGACGGTAGGCCTCATCGCGCATCATGGCCACTGTCGGGTAGAACAGCAGGTCACCGAAATCCGCACGGTTGGTTTCGCGCAGAACCGCCTGATACGGTGCGTAGAGGGCGGCGGCCATCTGCCACAGGCTCTGATCCTCGGCATCTGCCTGCCCGTAGCGCGCCACAAATGTCTGCACCACGCCCATGGCCTGTTCGGGCAGCACCAGATCGTCCTTGAACAACGCAATCCGGGTTGTAATCCCCTTGATGCGTTTGCGCAGTTCGTCGCCCCCACCCGCCTCCAGCGCGCCTGCCTGCATGGCCTCGCCCAACAGGCGTTTGATGATACGCCGACTGTCCTCGGCGTCACAGATGTCGAAACCTGCACGCAACCCTGCGATCTCGGGATCCTGCCGCAGCTGGCGCCTGCCATGACCGTGGAAGGTGCCGATCCACGACGGGGTCTGCTCCGCACCCAGAGCCTGGGCAATCCGGACACGCATTTCGTCCGCGGCACGGTTCGTAAACGTCACCGCCAGGATACGGGATGGGGGAAGACCTCGACGTCGTATCCGGTCAACGACACCGGCGACCAGTGTCCGGGTCTTGCCCGTACCAGCACCCGCCAGAACCACGACCGCCCCGTCCTGTCGGGCTGCGGCCTGTTGCACGGCCGTCAGCCCGGTAATGTCAGTGTCGGCGGCTAAGCTCATCGGCCCTGTCCCCCTCCACCAGCATCTCGATATGGCTGGCCTGGCCGGCATCGAGGTCCACCAGACGACCGTCAGTGCGCAGGAGGGTGATCACGGTGGAGAAATCCCAGGCTCCGTCCTCGTCCAGTGTACCGTCAACCACCAGACCCCGCTGGACGTCACCCCTGAAGTTCAGGGACACAAACGTATCCGGGAAAGCCTCTTCACCCCGGACCGCCGCAAAACGCGCCCAATGCGCCACCAGGGCAGGATTACGAGCCCAGAGCCCCGTCAGATGGCTCAGTTCGCGCAGGAGTTCGCGGGCATCAGGCCGTCCCTCACCCAGGCCCGGGCAGAAGCAGCTGATCCGCATGGCGGTGGTCGCCCCATCAAGGGTGAAGAACATCTCCCCTGCGGGCCTGTCCGGGGCAAACAGCATCAGCGTGCCCTTTAGATTCCAGTTACGGCCATCATGAGCGCCCCCGACGACCAGAGCCGCATGATACTCAGCCCCCTGCCGGTAGCTGACCGAGGTCCAGGGCAGGGTATAGCCAAGCGCGGGGGTGCGGTTCTGCCAGATCCCGTAATCGGGGTGGGACAGGAAACTCTCGATCAGCGCTTCTAGAGCTTCTCCCGCGTTGGTGAGCAGGGACATTTCATACTCCGCCCGTTTGCGGCGGGCCTGGTCATCCTCATGCGGGGTCGGGGTTGGTGATGCTGTCGTCATGGGTGAATCCTTTCAGGCGGCCTGTGCGGCCATGTTCTTGAGTGTCTGGTTGAAATCTTTTGCCCGATCGGGAGGCAGGCGGCGCAGAACCGCCACCCCGGCCTCATCGGCGAGGTCGTAGAGGATGTCAGCGAAACCATCGCCACCCTCGTCATCATCAGTGCCGATCTCCAGCACCGCACCGGGCACCTGGCTGAGGGCGGCCAGTGTGCTTTTCAGGGCGGCCAGCGTTTCCGGACCCATCCCCCCGGCTGTGGACACGTAGAGCGCGTCCAGCCCACGTCGGCCGTCCAGAGCAGCGCAGGACAGCGCGTCAATGGCGGCTTCACATACCACCAGCCTGCGCACAGTCCGTTCACTGCCGGGCTGGAAACGGAACAGGGTCTTGGTGCTGCCTCCCAGGCAGATATGTGTCTCCGGGCCACGCAGTTCGACCCCGCAGACCTGCCCCTGGGCATCCGTATGGGCAAACCAGGCGGCATGATACCCGTCTCGCACGCACCCCGTGGACATGGCCCGGCGCACGATCCAGTCGGGCAGGCACCGTTCCTGCGTCAGATACGTCCACACCTTGCCATTGCGATAAAGCGGCTTCTTCTCGGCCCAGCGTTCAGCCGGACTGCGCATGTCGTCACGCGGGGCACGCTCCTTGACGAACTCAGCCCCTGCCGGTTCCACACCCACGTAACGCCCCAGTGTCTGGCAGACTTCAAACCACCTCAGGTCGGGCTTCAGAAACCGCAGCAGGGTAAACGCATCACCACTGCCTTCAGGGGTGCCGCGTGACGCCTGGGGGTTCCACCAGCCCTTGCCCTGATGGGTGATGATGATGTGAGTATTGTCCTTGCGATACTTCAGGCTGTTGCGGGTGCTTTTCTCCTTCACCAGGAGAAACCCGTGATCTTCGAGAAGGCTGGCACAGGACACGCCCCCCAGAATGGTCTGGCGATCCTGCTCTGTCAGTTCGAAACGCTGGTAGGCCATGGTGGTGTCTCCTGAATACTTCAAGTCATACCCATGTCTTCTGTCTTTACTTGTAGCACAGACCGCCAATACATCAAAGAAAAACTTTGTATTTATAGCAATAAAAACACGATATTTATTGCACCGCACAGAACGAATATTGCATTGACGCACAAGGAAGACCCTGCACCCTCTCCCGTCCTGAGCAGAAAGGCCCTGTCCCGGCACAAGGGCCGTCCCCACGACAGAGCGAGCGCAGAGCGGGAGCCGCGTAGCGCGCCGAAGGCGTCTGGCGTCAGCGCACAGGCTCACGGCTGCGTCGTCCCCGCTTTGTATCAAGGGCTGATTTCTAACGTTCGCATTCGGGCCGGGCGGCCTCGATCAACTTCCGGGCCTTCGCTTCCAGCCATGTACAGGCTTCATCCAGCTCGGGCCGGTTCCTCCGGCAACACCTGATGATCTGTATCGGTTGTATCCGCCGTCTCCGCACATTCTATCAGGATTGCGATGGCGGTGGTCAAATTCTCGTGCAGTTCTTCTGTACGATTAAAACGGATGGAACGGTATTTCGAAGCGTTGCCATAAATATTCGTGCCGTCGATCGGCATCATGCAAGGCCGCACCAGCCCGTCTCACGTAACTGTAGGAGCACATGCACGGAAAATGTCTTCTGCGGGTCCCGATCCACCGCCACCACAATAAAATGCGCTACATCGTCCGACGCGGGATGACGCTACTTATCCTGAAAACTTATCCCAGATAGCCAGCGGCAGGTAACCAACCCGACTGTCTGCTAGGACGTGATCATAGAAATCTCGAACGCTTCCAACAGAAGCAACGAAGCCCGCTATGAACACATCCTGAGGGTTAGATTATCAGGACTTGGCACACGCGCTGCACAAGTCTGTGGCCTATCCTTTATATTTTTGTGTCAAGTATTTTTGTGAGCGGGAGGAGGCCATTTAGCATGAATTCTGCTACAGTTTTTTTCAGGGAACCGTTGCAGATCGACCTTATCGTTACATAACATGGTTTGGTTGCATCATATCTGACGATGACGTCCGACGGCACCCCACGTTGAATAGCTATCTTCACTTCCTGAGATGTTCCTCGCAGAATAGAAAAATAGTTCATTAGTAAACTCCTCTGATTAACTGGTTGCAACACTTGCACAGACGACCGCTATGGTCTTGCTGATAGTCTGTTCATTTACAATCTATCAGGTATCTTGGTCTCAGCGCGGACAGACGAACCTGATACCCTGCCACCAGGAATATGGCCAGCGTCAGCCACACGCATTCATTTCTCCGGCGCGTATCGCGGTAGATACAGACGAATACGGCCACAGGTTTCCTATCCCGGCGTTTGGAGGTCAGTGCGGCCTAATCATCAATGAATACCGCGACAGCTACGCAGAGCGCCGATAGAGACGACAAGATCGCCGCGTAGCTATTAAAATGACCGGAAAGGTGATTGAGAGCCCCAACAAGGTGGCTCGTGGGGCGATCCATGGCGAGGTTTGCATTCTGCGCAGAAAGCCACCAAAGCCCACCCGAAAATATTGCCACGAGAGCTCCTGCCGAACTGAATATTTTTACAAACAGTTTTCTCAATATCTTATCTTTTCTTCGGGGGTTTAGGTGCCAGTTACAGTTAGGACAAGATAAGCCCGCTTATTCTCGGTGATGGTCCATTGGTCAGCGATCAAGTCCGTGTCATACTCACACTTGGCTCAGACAAACTGGATGACCTTTTCCCGGCCGGGCAGGAGGCCAACGTTGGCGCCTTCATTCTTGTTATGCGCATCCAACACGGCAGGTCACAATTCGGAAACAGCGCTTCGTTCACAGCAGTATTCGAGGGTCTTGCATTCGTGGGTTACTCATTATTACGCCAGTAAGTTACGCCATTATCACACGAATAGGCCGTTTGAGATGGCGTCTTGGTGTCAGTGCTTCCAGACATAGCCGCCAGATGACCACTTGTCGTTAAGCCTACACCGCTAGTGGCGCCAACACTACTATAGCCTTCCTTATATGCTATAACTTTACAGTGATGCGCTACAGAAAAACTCTGCCATGCTTGTTGTTTTTCATTCAGTGCTTCTTGTTTTTCTTTCAGTCCATGATTGTTGTGGCCAAGCACAAAAACAATCATGAGCATGAGGAAGCAGCACATGGTTAAAGCACTAAGACAAAGAAGAAATTTATAATAATATTCTATCATAACGGCGGTTCCTTTATAGTATGAACTATGAAACTCGGGGAAAATGGGTCGGCCCGGCATCATCTCTAAACAAACGCAAATTATCTCAGTCTTGAGTAGGACTGAAAATTTCTCTCGCCACTTCGGCAGCAAGGTAGACCGTTTCACACTAATTGCATGGTCTTACCAATCAAAAGAAACGATCTCGATCATGTCCTCTTAGTCGTAGATTTCTAGTGTTGGGATCATCCTAAATTGTGCTGCTGCTAAACGATGTGATTTTTCAAAACCATGTAGCAATCGCCGCAATCAACCACTCTAAATATGGGTGATCAAAGTAACTGCATCTGGCTCACAACCTGCGCCGTTTCCAGCGTGCCGGATATTGTAGCGGTCTGATCGTCGGACAGGCTGATGTTCAGCATGGTCACTCTCCGTTGCGTATGTTGTCATCATAGGTTACAGCTCCTGACCTGTAAACCAAGTTGACAAGAAAATATCTGCCGCGATATAAAAAAGTGTCTTACCGAACAGGGTTTTGAAATTGTCCGATTGTCCACAGGAGCCTATCCATCGTACGCTAATCGGATATGCCCGCGTGAGCACGAGCGACCAGAACAATCGCAGCCAGATCGACCGGCTGACCGAGTTTGGCGTCGAACCGGCTGCGATCTTTCAGGATAAGGCCAGCGGGAAGAATATGCATCGTCCCGGCTGGGAACACTGCTGGAAGGAGTTGCGTGACGGCGATATTCTCGTTGTCACGGCAATAGACCGGCTCGGCAGAGACCTCGTTGAGGTAGTACAGACGGTCAAGGCCCTGCACGACAAAGGTGTTGACTTGAAGATTTTATCAATGAACCTCGACACACGGACGGCCACGGGGAGGCTGATTTTCTCGATTATTGCCGCGATGGCGCAATGGGAACGCGAGTTGATTGTGGAGCGGACGGTCAACGGTCTCGCTGCGGCGCGGGCGAGGGGCAAAACCGGAGGCCGCAAGGCCGTGTTGTCCGATGAGCAGGTGGTCGAAGCTATGGCGCGGATACAGGCCGGGGAGAAATCAGCCGATGTTGCGGCAACTTATGGGGTGACACGGCAAGCCATCTACCGGCGCGCCAGAAACATGAGAAAGGAGCCGTAAAACCAATGATCGACAAGCAAACGACCGCAATTGCATGGAGATTCCTAGGCAATCACTTTGTCCTGATCGCCGCAATGATCGCAACCGTCATTTTCGGTGTCCCGAAAGCCTTCCACGCAGGGCAGGTTGCAGGGAAATTTAGTGCAGAATGGCTCTGTCAGACGTTAGGGATAATGGAATGACTGACACGAAAACGACCACACAAGTCCGTCGATTTTTGACGACCGATGTAGCAATACGATCTTCTATCGCTGGTAGTATGTCGGCATTCGCTATGCTGATGGCGTGGGCAAAGATGGGCAGTCTTCTTCTCGTCGGGTTTTTCTTCTTGATGGCTATAGCATTTATATTCTGTGTGATTTTAGCACCAGCGATCGAGGCAATGAGGAAATGACTGACACTCAGACGATCGTCACTAAAATCCAGGATGAGTTTCTAAACAGGGTTTAACCTAAGTATCCCGCATGATAGCGACTGCTGCCTATCTGCTTTACGAACAGGCAGGCAATCGCTCACTCAGCCTGCTCACGTCCGCGCCGCCGGTTATGATCCTACCCGAACGGGTTTCTCACCGGATGGGTCTTAAACCCCTCTGAGACCACGGGAGGCAGATCACTGCGGGCTTCCAGCACGGCAATGATTGCCTCCATCTGTGCTTTCAACAGGCGGGCCGCCTCAAGACCCACCTGATCCTCCCGGATCTCCAGACGGCCATACAGGCTGACATGATCGTCCGCATTCTCAAGGGTCAGACCATCCAGACTGACACTCTGCGCGCCCTCCCCAAAGGGCACAAAAACCTCGGCTGTGGGTCGGTTCACTGGGCGTTCTCCATCACATGGCGCAGTACCTTCCATCCCTCACGGATGAGCGTTTTCTGCAACTGGCGTAAAAGCCGTGCCTCCATCTGGTCTTCACTCCGGCCCCGCTCCCCGTAAGGGCTGGCCATGGCTTCAGGCAAAGGCATGGCCCGGTCTTTCACACTCTGGGCAATCCCCGGAAACGGATCAATCCCGATCCGGGCCTCAAGGGCCGCCACACTCATCTGCTTACAGGACGGTGCCTGCGTATTGGTGCAGACATACGCCCCTGCCCCGTTGCGTTCGGGGTCATAGACCGCCTTCCAGCTCGCGGACGGCACCAGCACTTCCTGCCCGATTGCCTGAATCTGCCCCTCGAACAATGGTCCTGTCACCACATAGAGCGCCCCATCCCGCCGGGCGAGAGCGCGCACACCCATTTCCACCCCGGCCCAGATGCCCTGGTTCAACCGGGGGGTCTGTGGCACGATATTGCTCAGACTGAATGTCTCCTCCTGGGCCTCCAGACTGCTCGCATCCCCACTGGGCACCTGATGTCCCCGGTCATAGCCAGACCCCCTGTAGTCAGCCAGCCGTGCCCCATCCCCGGCCGGGAGGCGGGTTTCCTCATGGAAATTATTGGTGCTGCGGCCAATGCGCTTCGCCGCCTCCACATCCTGCCGGGTCAGATATTCTGCCGCCCAGAGTGGTTCGTGCGCCAGCCCGGAGTGAAGAACCGCATAACCCCGGTTGCACAGCAGGACCGTGCGCGGGGCCAGCTTCGGGTTGAGCAGAACCGGCAGCTGATCCTCCGCCCCGAACTCGGGACAGCTGTCCTGCGCCAGGGCAGGTCCAGCGCCCAGAACCGTGCCCAGCACCAGCACCATCATGGTCACCCGACCCCGCATGGCCTCTCCTTGTGGTCTTGTCTGTCGTCTCATCAGACGTATCCTGCCCGCAGGCGTGCTCCGGTACAAGCCCCGTCCGGGCACTCTCATGCGGCCAGGTCCCGCAGCAGCCGGGACGCCCGCAAACCCGCGCGGGCAGCCTGCCGTCGCAAGTCCGCCTGCATGGCAGCTTTCAGACGCCCGGCGCGGACTTCATCTTCAAGCACGGTTTTTTCTCGAAGGAGACGGCGGGCATTGCCCATCCGCCGCACAGAGGAAGCCCGGAACGGAACCGGGCGGACAACTGTCTCATCACGCATCATGGTTTTTCTCCGAAAGGGGGCCGCTTTGCGGCCCTGATGTCACTCAGAAAAGACTGGCCTGAACAGGGGGAGAAACAGCCTGTTCCACAGGAGGCAGGCCATGGCGGGCCAGAAGCTGACGCAACTGCGCCTGTTCCGCCGCATCCCGTTCCTGCACGCTGGCCCGCCGATACGCCGCCTCCAGCCCCCACTGGCGCACACGCTGGGCAAGGACGTGTTCAACATCACACCAGCAGAACTGTGCCTGCCCGTAACAGGGAGCGGTCACGATCTGGTGGATGAATGCCCAGCGCCCGGCCGCTGTGGCCCCATAGCGCTGGAAAAAGCCGTGTCGGTCCACGCAGGCGATAAACCCCCACATCTGGCTGATCTGCTGATAAAGCGGGGTGGTAAACGCCTGCTCGGGCATCCCACGAGCCACGAAGGACAGAATGGCAATCCCCACGGTGGCTTTCTCCCCGGCACTCGCATGAGGGGTCGCGCAGAACTGCGTCGCCACGAGAGGTGGCAGACGCAGGCCCGGACACTGCACTGCAGCGCTCATGCCGCCAGCCCCTGCGGGCAGGGACGATACGCCTTGTGGAAACGTCCGACATCGGGGAGCCCAGGGTAGGCTCCCCCACCCTGGGCCTCATCCACATGGAGCAGACGGGCCACCGCAATCTGGAGGGATCGAAGAACCGTTGATTGATGTGCTTGGCGGGTAATTTCTGGCTTTTGGCGATTTGATTGACGGTTTTTGCGATGGCATCCGGTCTGCGTTTTGAGCAGATTGGGAGCTGTTACCCGCTTGATAGCTACGCTGTGGTGCTGATCCGCTGCAGGAAGAGGAAGCGGATCATGGACTTTCCTGCATTGGACCGCTGGATATGGAGTGGCATGGGTTTGAGATGCGGCTTCTTCCTGTGAACCTTTGAGACAAAGCCATGCTTTTCCATGAAGTCTTCATTGGCTTTTGAGCGATACGCTGTATCAGCCCAGACGCTTGAGGCCGTATTGGTTTTATCCAGCAGCCCCTCTCTCAATCGCGCACCATCACTGGCGGCGGCATCCGTCGTCTTCCATTTTCGGATGAACCGAAACTTCCGATCGATGGAGACGTGGGATTTGTAGCCAAAGAACGGGATGGCAAGATCGCTGGATGGCATGGTTCCATCATCCTGCTGCTTCGCCTTCGTGAACTTCAGCGTCCATCGTGCATGCCTGTCCTTGTGCGACAGTTTGGATGGCTTGTCCTGCCAGTCTTCAGGAATACGGCCTGCTCGCAGATCCGCTTTCTCTGCGTTTGTATTGCGCTGCTTCGGAGCCGCTACGAGCGTGGCATCCAGGATCTGGCCTGACATCGGCAGATAACCAGCGCTGCGCAGGGTCGCATCAAAGCGCTCAAACAGTCTTTCAATGGCCCCCGCCTGTGTCAGGCGTTCACGGAACAGCCAGATTGTTTTGGCATCAGGCACCCGATCTGAAAGTCCCAGACCAAGGAAATGCATAAAGGAGAGGCGATCGTTGATGAGATACTCTGTCCGCTCATCAGACAAATTGTTGAGCGTCTGGATCACCAGGATCTTGAACATCAACACCGGATCAAACGGCGGTCGCCCGCCCTTGCTTCCATCTGAATAGGCCAGAGCCTTCTCCAGATCAGGGCGGAACACCTCAAAATCCACAGTCCGGGAAAACGCTTCAAGCTGATCGCCAAGACCGCTCAAACGAGCAAGCCGCTCTTCAACATCAAAGAAACCAGGCTGTTTCATTATTCATTCATCCACCCAATCACCACAGGAGGTATGGAATCACAGATACGCACTCAAAACCATGGAGTTTTTAGAACCCTCCACGTGGCCCCAGTGGATGGCGTCCGGGTCGTGACCGAAGTGGTCGTCGGCCAGTTGCTGCAGCCGGGTCAACTTGAGGTGGATGGCGGCGGCGCGTGCGAGATAGGCATCGAGGGCGGTGGGCTGGGTGTTCATCGCGGGGCTCCTTGGTTGGTGGATGACACCACCATTCGCGCGCTGAATGATCAAGAAGCCAAGCTATCTGGGTAACGGCCATCAAAAATGGGATAACGGGGCCAGCAATTACCCCAATCGCCACACCGCTAAGCATGGCCATTTCAAGGTAGCTGCCACCGTGACCGTCTGGTAGACTGGTGACGATTTAAAACGACTATGATGCCTCTGTGAGTGCCAATGCCATGAACGCCGAACCGTGGGTTACTGCCATCGATGTTGCCCGGCATCTGGGCGTGGTGAAGGACACCGTGTATCGCTGGCGGGAGCGCAAGGGGCTGCCCGCGCACAAGATCGGGCGGCTGTGGAAATTCCAGCTCTCCGAGGTCGATGAATGGGTGCGTGCCGGGGGTGCGGATGAAGACTGCAGCGCATCCGCTGAACAGAACAATGAGAACAACGTATGAACGTGCAGCAACTCGAAAACGAACTGTGGGAAGCCGCTGACCAACTGCGCGCCAATTCCAGGCTCACCGCCGCCGAATACTCGATGCCGGTGCTGGGCCTGATCTTCCTGCGCCACGCAGACAACCGATTCAAGGCCTACCTGCCCGCCATCGAAGCGGATATTCCGCCGCAGATGCCCGCCGCCCAGCGCGAAGCACTGATCAAACTCGGTTTTCAAGGTAAAGCCGCCATCTATCTGCCCGAGGCGGCGCGTTTCGACCGCATCGTCAGCCTGCCGCAAGGGGCCAAGGTGGGCGAGATCATCGACGCTGCGATGGACGCGGTCGAGGCCGATTACCCGGTGCTGTCCGGTGCCTTGCCTCGTGGCTATGCGGCCTTCGAGCCCGATCTGCTGGCCGAGCTGGTCAAGATTTTCGACCGCCCCGCCATCAAGGCCGCCATCGGCGATGTGTTCGGGCGCATTTACGAATACTTCCTCAACAAATTCGCCATGAGCGGTGCACAGGAAGGCGGCGAGTTCTTCACGCCGCCGTCGCTGGTTCGCATGATCGTCAATGTCATCGAACCGGATCACGGCCTCGTACTCGATCCGGCCTGCGGCTCGGCCGGCATGTTCGTGCAGACCGGCCACTTCATCGAAGACGTGCGTCATGCCGTGGTCAACGATTCCGTCACCTTCCACGGACAGGAAAAAAGCGACACCAACACCAAACTGGCGCGCATGAACCTGGTGGTGCACGGGCTGGATGCCTCCAACATCCGCCAGGGCAACACCTTCTACGACCAAGCTGAACACCTGATCGGCCAGTGCGATTACGTTATGGCCAACCCGCCCTTCAATGTGGACGGCGTGGACACCAAAAAGGTGGAGGCTCAAGTTGATGAGGCGGGCCGTCTGCCCTTTGGCCTACCCGGCACCAATGCCAAGACCGGCGCCATCAGCAACGCCAACAGCCTGTGGATTCAGTACTTCTACGCCTACCTGAACGACACGGGCCGCGCCGGTTTCGTCATGGCCTCCAGCGCCTCGGACGCCGGCAATAAAGACCGCGACATCCGCGAGCAACTGGTCAAAACCGGTCACGTCGATGTGATGATGGCCATCGGCAACAAGTTCTTCTACACCCGCAGCCTGCCGTGCACCTTGTGGTTCTTCGACAAAGGCAAGCCGCAGGATCTGCAAGACCAGGTGCTGATGATTGACGCGCGTAACGTTTACCACGTGGTCTCGGCGCGCTCCCATGTATTCACCGATGAGCAACTGGCCAACCTCAACGCCATCGTCTGGCTGTACCGGGGCGAGCGCGAGAAATTTATCGCCTTGGTGGCCCGCTACCAGCGGCAGGTGGATGACTGGCTAGCCTCCCTTCCCGTACGCATCGAGGCCGACACCGCCGCCGTGCGGGCCTTGGCTGCGCCGCTGCAAACCTTTGCCAGCCAGACCACGCTTGCTGAATTGAACGCAGACCAAGCCGAGGACGCGCTGATCACACAGGCCCAGCTCGACACCTTCAAGGCCGAGCTGGCTACTGCCCAGACCGACGCGCACGCGGCGGACAGCATCGCCGCGCTGCTCACCGCCTGTACCCAAGCCCGCGCTGCCATTGGGCAGGCAGACTTGAGCGACCACGCCGCACAAGTGGCACTGCAAGCCACGCTCGATGCACTGGCCCCGCAGCTCAAAGCCACCGGCAAGCTGCTAGAAGCCCGCCACAAGCAATGGCTCAAGCTGCTGGACACGGCTGAAAAACAGCTGCGCGCCCGCAGCAGCAAGGCTTTCGATGGCAAAGCCGCCCGCGACGCCAAGCGCGCCCTGCTGCCCGCCGACAGCAAAAAGAACGAAGCCCCCACGGTGCGCGACGCGGCGCTGGAAGCACTGAAGCAAGCCGCCTATTTCATCCACCAGGTGCACTGGCTGCACAGCCGCTTTCCGCAGGCCTTGTTTGAGGATGTGCCCGGCTTGTGCAAAGCGGTCAGCATTGATGACATCGCCACCAACGATTACTCACTCACGCCGGGGCGCTACGTGGGCGTGGCTGCCGTCGCAAAGGACGATGAAGACGACTTCGCGGAAACCCTGCGCGGCATCCATGCCGAACTGACGGAACTGAACGACAAGGCCGTGGAACTGGCGGGGCGGATTGCTGGCAACTTCGAGGAGTTGTTGGGATGACACGGCTAGGTGACGCGTCCAATATGCTCGTGGGCTTCGCATTCAAGAGCGCGGGCTTCTTGGATGGGGATGCAGATGGCGTTCGTATTTTGCGTGGCGACAACGTGCAACAAGGTTACATACGTTGGGGCGATAAGACTAAGAAGTGGCCCACCGCGCAGTGCGATGGGCTTGAGCGCTACCAACTCGCTGAGGATGACGTGATCCTCGCAATGGACCGCCCCATAGTCGGTGATGGGCTGAAGATGGCTTGGATCAGACCCGACGACTTACCCGCGCTCCTCGTCCAACGAGTTTGCCGATTACGTGGGAAACCGGGCGTAGCGCTAACGAAATTCATCCGCTACGTTTTGGCGGCGTCCGATTTTTCCGATCACATTCACCGAATCACAACCGGCGCCAATGTTCCTCACATCAGTGGCAAGGACATTGCAGCGTATGAGTTCGAGTTACCTGATCTTGACGATCAGACGCGCATCGTGGAGTGCTTGTCTGCTTACGACGACCTGATCGCCACCAATCAGCGCCGCAGTGCCTTGCTCGAAGACGCCGGCCGCCGCCTTTACCGCGAATGGTTCGTGCACCTGCGCTTCCCCGGCCACGAGTCGGTGCCGGTGAAGGATGGGGTGCCGGAGGGGTGGCGTAAGAAACCGATGACCGGCGTCGCTGATTTCGTCAACGGTTTTGCTTTTAAACCTGAGCATTTAGGCGATTCTGGCTTGCCTGTTGTGAAGATTCCAGAGCTGCGAAGCGGCATCACGAGTAAGACGCCCTATAACCCCGGGAACATTGTTCCGCAACGAAACCACATCAATACAGGGGATGTGCTTTTTTCGTGGTCGGCAACATTGCTGGTTAACGAATGGGGTGAAGGTCCTGCGCTGCTCAATCAGCACTTGTTCAAAGTGATTCCTCACAACGAGTTGCACAAACGATTGGTGCGCTTCGCCGTCGAAGCGGCAATACCTGAACTCATTGGTCATGCTGTTGGAGCCACCATGCAGCACATCCGCCGTTCGGCATTGGATAACCATTTGATGTTGGTGCCTGACGAGACAACCGCTGTGGCTTTTGCTGCGCAGGTTGATCCGATGATGGATGCGGTTCTCAACTTGACTGCGCAGAATCGAGAGTTGGCAAAAACCCGCGACCTGCTGCTCCCGAAACTGATGTCCGGTCAACTCGACGTGTCCGGCATAGCCTTGCCCGATGAGGTCGCAGCGTGACCACGGTCGCGGCCTCCATCCCGGTGCTGCGCTGGGCCGCGCAGCGGGCACGCCTGCACGACGAAGACCTGTCGGCACGTTTTCGCAAGTGGCCGCTGTGGTTGACCGGCGAAGCCCAGCCCACGCTCAAGCAGTTGGAAGATTTTGCAAGGCTGACCCACACCGCCATCGGCTATTTCTTTTTACCCGAGCCGCCCACGCTGGCTTTGCCAGTGCCGGATTTCCGCACTCTGCGCGATGAGGAGCTGCGCGAGCCCAGCAGTGCCTTGCTCGATACGCTGTATCTGTGCCAGCAGCGGCAAGACTGGTACCGCGATTACGCCCGGGTGCATGGTCTCTCCCGTCTGGCATTTGTGGGCAGTACGCAGGTGAACGAAGCGCCGCAGGCCGTGGCCGAGCGCATGCGTGTGGCGCTGAATCTTTCCACCCAAGAGCGACGCCAATTGCCCACCTGGACGGATGCGCTGCGGCAGTTGATCGCCAAGGCCGAAGAGGCCGGGGTGATGGTGATGGCCAGTGGCATCGTGGGTAGCAACAGCCACCGCAGGCTGGATGTGGGGGAGTTCCGTGGCTTTGCGCTGGCCGATGATCTCGCTCCTCTGGTGTTCTTGAATGGCGCGGACAGCAAGGCCGCGCAGATGTTCACCCTGGCGCACGAGTTGGCGCACGTCTGGCTGGGGGCGACCGGTGTTTCGGACACCGAAGCAGGCCAAGTGCCCGAGCTGCACACCGAGCGTTGGTGCAATCAGGTGGCCGCCGAACTGCTGATGCCCTTGCAGGCGGTGCGCGCAGCCTACCAACCCGGCACGCCTGTGCCGAATGAAATCCAGCGGTTGGCGCGGGAATTTAAGGTGAGCACGCTGGTGGCACTGCGGCGGCTGTTCGATGCGGGGTTCCTCGATCAGGCCCGGCTATGGCAGCACTACCGCGACGAGCAGGCCCGCTTGGCGCAACTGGAACGGCGCGGCACCGGCGGTGGGGACTTTTACCGCACGCTTGGCGCACGCACCAGCAAGCGCTTTGCCCGTGCCATCGTCACCAGCACGCTGGAAGGGCAGACCCTGTTCCAGGATGCCTTTCGCATGCTGGGCGTGCGCAAAACCGCCACCTTCTATGAAGCCGCGCGCGAACTGGGGGTGATGGCATGAGCTATTTGCTGGACGCCAATGTCTTCATCCAGGCCAAGAACCTGCACTATGGCCTGGATTTCTGCCCGGCGTTCTGGCAGTGGTTGATCGACGGCCATGCCGACGGGTGCGTGTTCAGCATCGACAAGGTGGCCGATGAGATCGCCGCCGGTGCAGACGAGCTGACCCAGTGGGTGCACGATCACGGCACAGGTCTGTTCCGCAAGACGGATGCCGCCGTGGCCGCCCAATTCGGCAAGGTCAGCACCTGGGTGACCGGCCAGCAGTACGAGCCAGCAGCCATCAACACCTTTCTGCAGGTGGCCGATTTCTACCTGGTGGCACATGCGCTGGCAGGCGGGCATATCGTGGTCACACACGAGGTGGCCGCGAATTCGGTCAAGCGGATCAAGATTCCCAATGTGTGCATCGGGCTGGGGCTGCGATTCATGACGCCTTACGAGATGTTGCGCGTGGAAAAAGCCAAGTTCGTTTTGGGAGGCGGACAGCCGTGATCGAAGCCCCGCATCGCGCCACGTTTGCCCATGGCCCTGTTCCCGCTGCCAGCCGGCTGGGTTGCCAAAACGCGCGCATTGCGCGTATACTTCGACCTAACAAAACCCGCCAAGGCTATGCGCGCGAGCGTATCCTCAAACCGGCGGGTTACTTTTTTGTGCGCCCGAAATCAGCAGCGCACTGCGGTTTGGGAGGCGCACAATGAAGCGCCCCTTCGCCAAGCCTGCCACCACCCACGCCCAACAAGTAGTGCTGCTTCAGCAGCGCGGCATGGTCATAGCCGACCCGGTTGCCGCCGAGTTCTACCTGCAGCACCTCAACTACTACCGGCTGGGCGCCTACTGGCTGCCCTTCGAGGACGACCACGCCACGCACACATTCCGTCCCGGCACCCACTTCGCGCAGGTGCTCGACCTTTACGTGTTCGACCGAGAATTGCGCCTTTTGGTGTTGGACGCGATTGAACGCGTGGAAGTGTCGGTGCGAAGCCAGTGGGCCTATCAGTTGGCGCATCAGCATGGCCCGCATGCACACCTGGATGTCTCACTGGCGTTCAAGCCCCACCTCTGGCAAACCAACCTCGACAAACTGAGCGACGAGGTGGGCCGCTCTGACGAGGCCTTCATCAAGCACCTGCAGAACACCTACTCGGAAAGTTTGCCGCCGGTGTGGGCCGTGTGTGAGGTGATGTCGCTGGGCTTGCTCTCACGCTGGTACAACAATCTAAAACCCATGCCCACGCGCCGCGCCATTGCAGCGGCCTATGGCGTGGACGAGAAGGTGCTGGAATCCTGGCTGCGGCACCTCTCACTGGTACGCAATACCTGCGCGCACCACAGCCGTCTGTGGAACCGCGAGTTCACCATTACGCCACTGCTGCCGCGCAACAAGCCTGCAGGGTTGGCGGCACAGTTTCAAGCGGGTTCGCGCAAGCTTTACAACGCGCTGGTCATCCTGCTGCATTGCATGGATGTGATCGCGCCACAGCATCATTGGCGTACTCGTCTGAAAGATCTGATCGCCCGGCACGGTGTGTCCGTGGCGGCCATGGACTTTCCAGCCAACTGGCAAAACCTGCCCATCTGGCAGGACCCAAAGCCAGGCACGCCATAACAAGAATCAGGGGAACCAATGGCCAAGAAGGACTATTCCGAAGACCTGTTGATTCAGGCGCCCACAGCAGAACTGTTGGAAAAGCAGCTCGGCTGGGAGAGCGTGTTTGCGCAGGACGAGGGAGCCAAAGGTGGATGGGGGCCAGACAGTCTGCTGGGCCGTGCATCGGATGCGGAGGTCGTGCTGACCCGTGACGTGCTGGCAGCACTCAAGCGCTTGAACCCGGGCCTGCCTGATGCGGCCTATCAGGATGCCTTGGCCGTGGTGGTTCAGGATGACATCACCAAATCGCTGATCGCGCAAAACGAGGAGAAGTACAAGCTGTTGCGCGATGGCGTGCCGGTGAAATACCGCGACGCTACGGGTCGGCTGGTCGACAAACGCTTGCGCTTGATCGATTTTGATGAACCCAAGAACAATCGCTACCTGGCGGTGCGTGAGTTGTGGGTACGTGGCAAATTGTGGCTGCGTCGCCCGGATGTGATCGGCTTCGTCAACGGCTTGCCCCTCGTGTTTATCGAGCTCAAGCGGTTTGAGGTGCACATCGACAGCGCGTACAAGAAAAACTACGCCGATTACCTGGACACCATCCCGCATCTGTTTCACTGGAACGCGCTGGTCATCATTTCCAACGGCCACGATGCGCAGTACGGTTCGCTGACGTCTAGCAAGGAGCATTTCTATCGCTGGAAGCGGCTGGATGAGGATGATGCGGAACCCGGCAAGGATCAGCCCCTGTTGCCGATTCTGTTGCAGGGCATGCTGCATCAGCAGCGCCTGCTGGATATCGTCGAGAACTTCATCCTGTTTGATGCCTCTGAGGGCAGCACGCACAAGATCGTGGCGCGCAACCACCAGTATCTGGGGGTGAATCGCGTAATTGACCGGCTGACCTCCGCCGATCCCAAGATTCAGGCAGAGGTCGCCGCCGGGCAGTTGGGCGTGTTCTGGCATACCCAGGGTTCGGGTAAGTCGTATTCGATGGTGTTTTTGACCGAAAAAATCCATCGCAAACTGTCGGCATCGTGGTCGTTCGTGGTCATTACCGACCGCACCGAGCTGGATGATCAGATTGCATCGACCTACACCAACTGCGGACGCGCCAATAGCAAAACCGATCAGGCCAAGAATGGCGTTGCGCTGCGCTCGATGTTGCGTGACCAGAACCGCCGCTATGTATTCGGCCTGATTCAGAAATACCGCGAGCGCGTCACGGAAGCCTATTCCGAGCGTGACGACATCATCGTTATCAGCGACGAGGCACACCGGACGCAATATGGACGCCTGGCGTTGAATATGCGCAAAGGGCTGCCACGCGCCAAGTTCCTGGGTTTCACGGGCACTCCGTTGATCGACGCCGGCGAGAAGCAGCTGACCCGTGAGGTGTTCGGAGACTATGTTTCGATCTACGACTTTCAGCGAGCGGTGGCCGATGGCGCCACGCTGCCCTTGTTCTATGAGAACGCTGGCGAAAAACTGAAGATCATTGATCCCAAAGTGAGCGAACGCATCGCCCAGCACATCGAAGCGGCAAAGCAGGCTGCCACCCTAGATGATCCGTGGACCGACGAGAAAGAAGAAAAGCTCTATCGCGAGTTGGCGCGGGATTACCCCATCCTGACCTCACCCACGCGACTGGACAAGGTGGCGCAAGACTTTGTTGACCACTTTCACCAGCGCTGGCGTGTGGTCGAAAACGGTGGTGGCAAGGCCTTGATGGTGTGCCTGGACAAGATCACCTGCGTGAAGATGCACGATCTGATCGTGGCCAAGTGGCAGGAAAAGGCCGCCCAGTTGGAAACGGCCGTGGCGGCGGAAGAAGCTTTGTTTGCGGCAAAGGGCAAAGCTCCGACCGGACTTCTCAAGCAGCGGCGAGAACAGGTGGAGTGGATGAAAGCCACCGAATGCTGCGTGGTGGTGTCGCAGGAGCAGGGCGAAGTCGCGGAGTTTGCCAAGTGGAAGAATTTCCGTGATGAGCCACTGGACATCACGCCGCACCGCGAAAAGATGGTCAAACGCGACCTGGAAAAGGAGTTCAAAAAAGCGGACAACCCCTTCCGTATTGCGATTGTTTGCGCGATGTGGTTGACCGGCTTTGACGTGAAATGCCTGGCCACCCTGTATCTGGACAAGCCGATGCAAGGCCATACCCTGATGCAGGCTATCGCCCGCGTCAATCGGGTTGGCGGCGGCAAGAAGCATGGGCTGATCATCGATTACAACGGCATGATCAAAAGCCTGCGACGGGCACTGGCGACTTTTGCCCAAGGTGATCGTGCTGGCACAGGCAAGGGAGAGGCCGAACAGGATACGGTGCGGGACGATGCGGAGGCTCTGGCGGAATATGCAGATAGCCTCAAGGCTGCGACGGAGTTCCTGATGGATTTGGGTTTTGATGTTGACGAATTGGTCAATGCAAAAGGCTTCGATAAACAAAAGCAGATCTTGGTGGCGGTTAACCTTCTCTGCGAAAGTGACGAGCGCCGCAAGACCTATCAGGTGATTGTTGAGGATGTGCAAGCGCGCCATCGTGGCCTGTTTCCGCATCCGGGCCTGTTCGATTTCGATGCAGTGGAGAGTGCTGTCACCGCCATCTACAACAAGATGCAGGATGCGCGTGTATCACCGGATGTCAGTAGCTTGCTACAAGATTTGTACGACGTGGTAGATGTGGCAGTAGCAACCGACGCTCCGTCAGTCCGCGAACCTACAGCCCGGTATGACCTTTCCAATATCGACTTTTCTCGCCTGCGTGCCGAATTCGAGAAGTCGCCCTTCAAGAATGTCGTGGCGATGAACTTGATGGAGAAGATCGAGGAACGTCTGGCTGCGATGGTGGCGCGCAACCCCACCCGCGTGGACCTCTATGAGCGTTATCAGGAAATCGTTCAAGAGTACAACAAAGACAAGGACGCGGCAGAAATACAGAAGGTGATGGATGACTTGTTTGCCTTCAATGACGATTGCAGTGAAGAGGAAAAGCGCTACCTGCGCGAAGGGCTCGCTAACGAAAGTGAACTGGCCGTGTTCGACTTGCTTCAGAAGGAGTCACTCACCAAGGGTGATCGTGAAGCGATCAAGAAAGTCGCCAAGGACTTACTGGGAAAATTGGCAGATCAGCGTTTCGCGTTGGAGCGCTTGCGCAGCATGGCGACCGTGCAGGCGCAAATGAAGGCTGAGATCATCAAGCACTTGTATGCCCACCTGCCAGCCACCGCCTATGACCCTGACGAAATCAACATCAAGGCGGGTGCCGTGTTCGCACACATCTACAGCGCTGGCCTTGGTGGGGGGACGCCAGTGTACCACTGAGGGAAAACGGCTACGTGGCACATCGGCCTCTATGCTCAAAAAGGCGAATGCTGGGCAGTTGTTCGAAATTTTCGAATAACTGCCTGGAGGGATCGAAGAACCGTTGATTGATGTGCTTGGCGGGTAATTTCTGGCTTTTGGCGATTTGATTGACGGTTTTTGCGATGGCATCCGGTCTGCGTTTTGAGCAGATTGGGAGCTGTTACCCGCTTGATAGCTACGCTGTGGTGCTGATCCGCTGCAGGAAGAGGAAGCGGCGCATGGTGTAGACGATATTGGCCAGCCCGATCCTCATGGTGGCCCGGGTAATACCGACAGTTCGGATGAACAATCCCGTCTGTGATTTCTGGTCGGCAAAAACATGCTCGACACGCGAGCGGATCATGGACTTTCCTGCATTGGACCGCTGGATATGGAGTGGCATGGGTTTGAGATGCGGCTTCTTCCTGTGAACCTTTGAGACAAAGCCATGCTTTTCCATGAAGTCTTCATTGGCTTTTGAGCGATACGCTGTATCAGCCCAGACGCTTGAGGCCGTATTGGTTTTATCCAGCAGCCCCTCTCTCAATCGCGCACCATCACTGGCGGCGGCATCCGTCGTCTTCCATTTTCGGATGAACCGAAACTTCCGATCGATGGAGACGTGGGATTTGTAGCCAAAGAACGGGATGGCAAGATCGCTGGATGGCATGGTTCCATCATCCTGCTGCTTCGCCTTCGTGAACTTCAGCGTCCATCGTGCATGCCTGTCCTTGTGCGACAGTTTGGATGGCTTGTCCTGCCAGTCTTCAGGAATACGGCCTGCTCGCAGATCCGCTTTCTCTGCGTTTGTATTGCGCTGCTTCGGAGCCGCTACGAGCGTGGCATCCAGGATCTGGCCTGACATCGGCAGATAACCAGCGCTGCGCAGGGTCGCATCAAAGCGCTCAAACAGTCTTTCAATGGCCCCCGCCTGTGTCAGGCGTTCACGGAACAGCCAGATTGTTTTGGCATCAGGCACCCGATCTGAAAGTCCCAGACCAAGGAAATGCATAAAGGAGAGGCGATCGTTGATGAGATACTCTGTCCGCTCATCAGACAAATTGTTGAGCGTCTGGATCACCAGGATCTTGAACATCAACACCGGATCAAACGGCGGTCGCCCGCCCTTGCTTCCATCTGAATAGGCCAGAGCCTTCTCCAGATCAGGGCGGAACACCTCAAAATCCACAGTCCGGGAAAACGCTTCAAGCTGATCGCCAAGACCGCTCAAACGAGCAAGCCGCTCTTCAACATCAAAGAAACCAGGCTGTTTCATTATTCATTCATCCACCCAATCACCACAGGAGGTATGGAATCACAGATACGCACTCAAAACCATGGAGTTTTTAGAACCCTCCACCTTGTCCTCGGTGAACCGCTGACGGCTGACGGCCTCCAGCGTGATGGCAAACCCGCCGATGCGGCCCAGCGTCCACTGGCCTTCCTGCGCGCTCCTGACTGCCAGACGGAGCTGGGACAGCAGGAACGCCCCCGCCTTCTCACGCTCGCCAATCACCCCGCGTTCGCTCTCGAAGCGGAAGGCATCGCCGCGCGTGGCCACACGGGTCGCCAGATCAGCCTCGATCAGCGGGAGCCGTGCCTGCGCCCAGGCGATGTCACGCCCGGCCTGCTGGACGGCCCGGCGCACCGCGAACTGGTCGTCGTAATGGGCTGCAAAGAGGCGTTCGAGCCGCGCAAGCTCTGCTTCCAGACCGGCTTTCTGCATAAGCCGCATATCACCCGAGGCCAGTGCCTTAGCCATGGCGAACTGGTTGCCCTCACTGTCCAGATCTTCCACGCGCCGGATGGAGCGATCACCAGACATCGCCATGGCAATGAAGCGCAGCTTGCGTTCAAGCAGCTGCCAGTTGGTGGCATCCACCGATCCTTCCTGCGCATAGGCGAAGATCCGGATTTCGGGGTTCTGGTTGCCCTGCCGCTCGATCCGCCCCTCGCGCTGGATGATGTCCGAGACCAGCCAGGGCACATCCAGATGGTGCAGGGCCAGCAGACGCTGCTGCGCGTTGACGCCCGTGCCCATGGTCTGGGTGCTGCCGATCAGGATACGCTTGCGCCCGGCATTGAGGTCACCAAACAGGCGCTGCTTGGCTTCGGCCTTCTTGTAATCCTGCATGAAGGCGATCTGCTCGCGTGGCACGCCCATGCGCACCAGCTCGTCCCTGACCCACAGATAGGCGGAGAAGCCCCGGGCCCCTTCTGCCCCCACGGTGCCCAGGTCCGAGAAAATCATCTGCACGGCACCAGGCTGGGCGTAAGGCTGGCGGGTCTCGGGGTTGGTGTAACGGTTCTGCGCACTCTCTTCCCAGATGGCAAAGACGTTGCGGATCATCAGGTCGAGCTTGCTGTCTCCCCCCTCCCCTCCCTGGGCCCAGCCGACAAAGCGCAGATCAAGGGCGGCATGGCGGGCATCCCCCATGACCGAGAGCAGGATATCATCCCCCTTCTGGGGTTTACCTTTACGACGCTCGATCGCCGTGATCCGCTCGGCCAGCGTCTTCTGGTAGGCGCGGAAGCGGGCATGCACCGGGGCCACGACGATCTGGCGGTGTCCACCGCGCACGACTGGCAGACTGACATAGCGCCGGAGATCATCCTGCTGCACCACATCGGCGAAGTCACGGTAGAGCGCCATGAGGTCGGCGACATTCACAAACTCGGTGAAGCGCGTAACCGGCTTGTAGAGACCGCTGGGCTGCAGTTCGAGTTCAGTCCGGGTCTCCCCGAAATTGGCCGCCCAGGCATCGAACTCATGCAGGCCGCGACTGCGCAGGGCATCGAGCACCATGTAACGCTGGACCGAGTAGAGCTCGCCCAATGTGTTCGTGATCGGGCTTCCAGAGGCCAGCACCAGCGCACGGCCGGGATTGACCCGCTCCAGGTAACCGGCCTTGACGAACAGATCCCAGGCGCGCTGCGAGCCTTCCGGAGCCACGCCCTTGAGGTCGCCCTGATTGGTGGCAAAACTCAGTTTGCGGAACTGCTGTCGTTGCCGTTTGAATCTTTAACCGTGTCCCAGATTTTCGGGGACGCCTGCGTGAGTGCATCCTCCAGCAGCTCTCCGGCATGACGGCGTTCCGTGCCCCAGACTGACGTTGCTTCGGCCCGCCCCAGAAAAGCCCGTTTCTCGACACTCCAGCAGGCCACCTCGGCGGTATGGCGGATGGTGGTCTCAACCCCCAGCACCTCGCGGGTGAAGGCTATGATGTCGCTCACAGGCAGCCAGGGAGCCCCCAGACGGGCCGTAATATCGGACGGCCTCAGATCCTCGGGTTGTGCCCGTTCCAGCGCTGCCGCCGTGCGGGCGAAACGCATGTCGCTCTTCGCCGCCTCGCGCGCTGCCACGAGCCTGGTGCGCACGGCCCCCGACAGCAGCTCGTCCGCCGCCACCCATACATCGCCTCCCAGGCGTGTGGCTTGAGGATCGAGATAAACAGCCTCGCCCAGTGCGGTCAGGGCGTCCTCCACGCGACAGCCCGCCAGCTCGGCGATCAGGGGCAGATCGACACGGCCCACGTCATGCAGGCAGACGGCCAGCGCATCATGGACCGAATGGATTTCGGGTTCGACCGGCGCATGAATGACGCGCTCGGTAAACAGCGGCCCCGGCCGGGCGGTCTGGGTGGCCTCGTCATACTCCTCGATGGAGGAGACCAGCCAGACATCGGGATTGTCATAGAACGGCTGGAGGTTGGGCCTGCGGCAGCTTTCGGTTTCCTCGCCGGTCGTCGGGTTAACCCGGACGGTGGTGTTGGTGAGATTGATCGGGCCGAACTGGCGGGTGAAGCTCTGCCAGGCCTGCCGCAGCCGATGCTGATGCCGTCCGAACGGCTGGTTGTCCATCTGGGCGCGCAGGACCGCCTTGGCCGCGTCGCGCACGGGGATCAGGGCTTCGATGATCCGGGCATGTTTCTGGAAGAGCCCCTCTTTCTGAATTGCCCCGGGTTTTGTGGAGACGTTTTTTATCTGATTTAAGCGGCTAACGCATGTGATTTCTGTTGTGCGTAAAAGCGTGCCTCAGCTTCTGCTGGCGGAATGTTTCCAATGGAGGACAGGAGCCGCCGATTATTGAACCAGTCGACCCATTTAAGTGTTGCCAGCTCAACAGCGTCCCTGTTTTTCCATGGCCCTTGCCGATAGATCAGTTCGGTTTTGTAAAGTCCGTTAATGGTCTCCGCCAGGGCGTTATCATAGGAATCCCCAACACTGCCGACAGAAGCAACAAGGCCCGCTTCAGCCAGTCTTTGCGTGTAGCGAATGGACACATATTGACAGCCGCGGTCGGAATGGTGGGTCACTTTTCCCTCAGGCCGCCTCTGGCACAGAGCCTGTTCAAGAGCATCCAGCACGAAGTCGGTATGGGCAGTGGACGAGACGCGCCAGCCTACAATCACGCGGGCAAACACATCAATGATGAAGGCCACATAAACAAAGCCCTGCCAGGTGGAAACATACGTGAAATCCGAAACCCACAGTCTGTTGGGGGCTGGTGCATGAAACTGTCGCTGTACCAGATCCTGTGGACAGGGCCGCGCCGGATCAGGCCGTGTGGTTCTGACACCCTTACCACGAATGACGCCTTTCAGTCCCATCCGGCGCATCAGCCGCTCTACCGTGCAGCGGGCGACATCCAGACCTTCACGTCTGAGCTGATGCCAGACCTTGCGCACTCCGTAGACGCAGAAATTATCATTCCACACTCTACGGATGTCATCGCACAGCTCTTTGTCTTTCTGGCTACGCATACAAGGATTTTTCTGTCTCGCCCGATAAGCATAATAGGCAGATGGTGCAATCGACAGAACCCTGCAGATTGACCCGACACCATATGTCTGCCGATGCTCCTCAATGAAGCGTGTCATGGTCTGAAGATGCGGTCGAGCTCCGCTTGGGCAAAATATGCCGATGCCTTGCGCAGGATTTCGTTAGCCTGCCGCAATTCGCGGTTCTCTCGCTCCAGTTGCCTGATCTTCTCTTGATCTGGCAGGTCACTCACCGCAGGCGCATTGGCCCGCTCATGCATACGGGTCCATTTTGACAGCGTGTCAGGATGAATATCCAGCTTTGGCGCTATCATCATCACTGCGGACCAGCGTGATGGATGGTTCTTCTCTTCCTCCAGAACCATGCAGGCTGCACGTTCGCGAAATTCAGGCGGAAAACGCTTCGATTTGTTGCTCATGAATTTTTCTTACCTCACGGGTCGTTCTGTCTCCACAAAACCCGGGGCAATTCATTCTGCTCCCCCTTGCGGATGGGCACGTCCTGGCCTGCGCCACCAATGATCTGATGCAGGACACGGTTGTGCAGATAATAGCTGCCTTCTTTGAGGTCAGCCCCTGAAGCCGCTGTGCCCACAGACAGCCCGTCCAGTTCGGGTCGGGTAATGCGCTGCTCTGCAGGAGGCAGAAACCGGCTCTCGGGGGCAATGCGGGCCAGAGCTTCGGGCAGAGCGGTTTGAAGATCCACGCCCGCCACCGGCAGACAGCAGTAATCCAGTCCGAACTGACTACTGCCCCAGCCATGCTGGCCGAGCACCTGTGCGGGGTTATCGAGGAGATAGCGGTTGATCCATAACGGGCTGCGCCCTTCATCACTCTCTGGCACGACAGCCGTTTCCAGCCATCCCTGGTCGCCGGGCAGATCGCCGATCATGCGCTTACGGAACACCAGCAGATCGAGCACGACCTCGGTGCCGGCGTCAGCGCTCATGGTGCCTGCGGGCAGACGCACGGCTCCCAGGAGGTCTGCCTCTTCGGCGATGTGCCGCCGGGCCCGGGGGTCACTCTTGTCCAGCGTATGGCGTGAGGTCACGAAGGCTGCAAACCCACCGGGCCGTAGGGCACCTATGGCACGGGCGATAAACCAGTCATGCAGGCTGAAGCCCCGCAGTTCACGATGCTCGGGGACAGAGACCGTGCGATTGGAGAAGGGGGGATTACCGCTGGCCAGATCGTAGTCACTGGCCAGCGTGGCCTTCGTGAAGTCTTCCTGCCTGATCCATTGTTTAGGGAAGAGGACCCGCGCGATCCTGGCGGTCACGCTGTCCATCTCGATCCCGGTGAAAGCAATCCGGCCGTCGAGACGCTGGGGCCGTCTGGCGATGAACTGCCCGGCCCCGCAGCCGGGTTCGAGGACGGAGCCCCCCTGGAAGCCACGGGCCATGAGCATGTCCCACAGGGCGGTGACGATGAAATCCGGTGTGAAGTGGGCATATTGTGTGGCCCGGGCGAGGGAGGCGCGTTCTGCTGCGCTGCTGGCGTCTTCCAGAGCCTTGCCGATGTCTTCCCATCCTGCGCGATAGGTTTCTCCGGCACGGGGGAACAGGCTGTTTGCCAGGGCACTGGCCCCGAAGCCCAGATACCGGCTCAGCACGGTCTGCTCGTCCGGTGTGGCATTGCGCTCTTCGGCTTCAATAACCCGCAGGAGAGCCATGGCGGCGATATTGTCCCGGGCCCGGTCTTTCCAGGTGGTGGCCAGTCCGCGTGGGCCTGACAGGTGGAAATCGGTCTGCGGGATGACCAGAGGCTCGGGGGCAGACGGGGAGGGCAGGGGCGCGTCTTCGCCGTCGAGATCGCCCCAGAAAAGGTCTGGCGCACCACTGAGGGCCGAGGATGAGAACAGGCTGAGCTGATCACCGAAGAGGGACATGGAAGGCTCCGGACAAACGCCGACAGCCGCCTGCGCCGGGATCGGGCTGGCTTCAGACAGACCGACCCACCCTTTGCGCACGACGCTCAGGGCTGGTCCGGAGTGTTTTATTGTTGGTTATTGTTTTAATTTTCGTGGGAATTTTTTGGAAATTAGACATGTCTAATTAAAATTAACAGATTGATCGTCGTGACCTGAGTATGTAAACAGCACATGATAAACAGAATTAGACATGTCTAATTTTATAAAGGATGTAGCTACATGACAAAGATCGTTTTGGTGTCATCCCCCAAAGGTGGCAGTGGAAAGTCGGTGGTCACTAGGCATCTTCTGGTCGCGGCTGCTCAAGCATGCCAGAAAGTCATTGGGATAGACTTTGATCGTCAAGGGACAATCGATAAATGGGGGAAAAGACGACACGCACTCCGATCCAAAATGCCGGAGTTTATAGATGTCCCTATTATTGGCGCGCAACTTCAGGATTGGCGTGGAGGCCTTAGCCACTCGAAAGGTTATGACCTTGCTGTAATTGACACACCACCGAGTGTGGAAGATCACATGGCTGCCATTACCGGCTTGGCACAAGCAGCAGATATTGTGGTGGTTCCTTGTGCCTGTACACAAGACGATGTCGACAGTATTGCCCCTTGGATAGATGTTTTAAATCAAGTCACAAATAACACCGTCGTTGTGTTGAATAGAGCTAATCGCCGTACCAATTCATTCGCTCGGGTTCGTGGGCGGCTTATTAAAGTTGCCGATGTTATCCCTGTGGAACTACCTCAATTAGAGGATGTGCACGTGCCAAGCGGAAAGGGACTGACTCTCCTCGATTTTACAAAGAGCCGGGGTCAAGAACCGTTTGAAGAACTTTGGGCGTTCATAAACAGGAAAATCAACAATGTCTAAAACACACAGGGTATCACGCACGTCATTCCGATCGGTGATGGAAGAAGACGATAGTCTGAGTGTTGGTGATAACCGCGCCGAAATGTTAATAGAGCGAGTTGTCATTGATGATAACATCATGACAACAATAGAAGACGTCTTCGCTGGCACATCAGTAGTTTCGGACTCAGTAAAAGTTTCTCGTATTCTGGCGGTTCGTGCCGAGGTCAATCAGAATTGGAGCCAAGCTCGCGATTCATTTCTTGCGATCGGGCGTGCTCTGCTTGATTTGGAAAATGTCCTTTCAAAAGCAGAGTATATTAAATTGAGGCATGGCTCTGAACGATTGTTTCCATTTTCTGACGCCACAGCAACGCAGTTAAGACGAATTGCCAAAGCAGTTTCGGATGGGGTGATTCCTTTGGATGCTTGCCCAGGAAGCTACGGAACCGCTTACCAGATTACTTTGTTGAACGATTATCAGCTTCGGGTGGCGAAAGAGCGTGGCCTCATTCGTCCAGATGTAACTCGTCGTGAAATTGCCTCTCTTCGAAAAGAGACTGTTATTAAGCAGGAAGTCTCTGGTCGAGTGGATGTCAATTCACTAAAGGACGAATACAGAAAACTTTTACGGCAGCGCGAAAAACTTGAATCTGAAATGGCTTCTGTAGATTCCAAAATTCAGGATATCAGGGGACTCTTGGGGGATTTGATAGAATAACTGCAGCACGATAATGGTGATGACCCGCTAGAGTTCCCATATCGGGAACTCTAGCGGGATAACCCATGAATTTTAGGCGCTATAGGTGGCCTGGATGGATGTAAAATGACCCCAGTCTTTGTCACTTCGGTTTTAGCTGCTGGATAAACAGCGAGAGCTATTTTTAGGTTATCTATGAATTTCGGTCTGAAATGGTCTAAGCGCACTACTCCAGCGCCGAATTGTGCTTTTAGAGCAGACCATGTGATTGCTGTAGGCCCTTTCAATGCATGAAGTCGATATGCGAGCCAGCAGTAGATGTCTAATGCCTGACTATGCCCATTTAATGCTCGGATGGCAGCTTCTTCGATTGGAATTGGATGTTTTTGCAGCTGATCGTAAAACAGTTCTGAAAGTTTTACCCGCTCCAGAAACTGCTGCTTACCGTTATCTTTATGATCATCTGTAAAGATGGCAGCATCCACAATATTTTGGTTTATCAGCCCGCTAGAGTTCCCGGATTGAAAATGAAAGGAAATTCTACATCTGAAAATTCGTTCAGCTTGCTCTTTGACATCTTTGATAGATTTCCCGCCTTGTGGAATACCCATCCTTTTTAGCCAGTCTCTTAGCGATTTTCCAAGTTCAATTTCTCTATTTTGCGTCTTGATAGCTTCGGTCTGTAAATAAAGCATTATTAATCGTGCTTTACTTCCGTAGGGCACGCCAACAGATACAGGGTTTGTACCACGTATTGCACGTCTTCCAGGCTCGACAATCATCACTGCTCTGTCGGTTTCAATTTGCCAGACAAGGTCATCGGCTAAGCGTTTATGAGGCAGACCTACATGAGCAAAACCACTGTATAGGAATCCAATGCCGGTATCTTCATAAGCCATGTAGTCAGCAGCAATTTCTATGATCTTACGATCTTCATCAAAGGACAGAGCCCCTTGTTTGCCATGTTCTTCTATAAGCTTGTGAATAGTCCCCACAAGAGAACTCCTTTGAGCAGGATCAGTGAACACTAGCAGTAATTCTGATCTTGAAAAGCGGGAACTTTAGCGGGATTGCGATGGGCGAGGTGGCCTAATATTCGAAGTGTTATTTTAGATATTAGTTTGTCCCGCTAGAGTTCTCGGGACAAGTCAAAAAACGATAGAGTTTCCGGCATCTTGATCCGCTAGAGTTCCCACTTAATCCCGCTAGAGTTCCTATCCGATCCCGCTAAAGTTCTCAGTAATCCGCCAAAGTTCTCGGGATAACTGACCATCATTTCCCTCTAAAGTTCCCGCCTTATTTTCAAACTCAACATTTCCAACCCGAGTCTCTGTGACAGATGTAGAGGCTAAAGTATTCGCGGTTTGCTGCTATGGAATCCAGATAGGCCAGAGATGGGAACTCTAGCGGGGATATGATCTTGGGATTGGCTGCTAAATCATTATAAATGAGTCTTTAAAGTAGTGGGCTAACGTATGTTCTGCCTAACTCCAGATAATCATCCAGCGCTGCATACATCGTGTGTCGTGCAAGGTGCTTGAGTTTTATGGGGTGCGCGCCAGCATCCATTCTGGTCTTCAGCGTTCCCCGTTTCAGGCTGTACCCGCCAAAGGTCTTTCCTTCCAAACCGTCAGCACTGGCCCGAGACTGGATGATGCGGGCGATCGAGCTCGAAAAACCCACTGATTTTGGTCCTCTCTGTGTGATTCCATTTCCCCTGAGTTGATTGGGGTATGGATCATGAGGCAATCTAGATGCAAAATAATTGCCTTTACATACGTAAAGGCATATTTTGATTCTGTTCGTATAGGGAGAACAGGCGATGGCTTCCATTAACCTGAGGATTGATAGCATTCTGAAAGATCAGGCCTATGCTCGTCTTGCAGAACTGGGTGTTACACCATCTGACCTGATCCGGCAGACGTTCGAATACGTTGTGCAAACTGGGAAACTCCCAGTCTCACGGCATGTACTCTCTGACGAAGATACTAAGTTGCTGCAGATTGCCCGTGAACGTCTGGCATCTCCTCTACCTCCCATTACGGTCAATCTGGAAGACTTGTGAGCGGGTATGTTCTGCAGTTTGATCCTCGGGCCCTGAAAGAGTGGCGTGCGCTTGATCAGACTATTCAAAGCCAGTTCAAGAAGGCTCTTGCCAGAAGGCTTGAATCTCCACGTCTGGAGACAGCCCGGTTATCTGGTGAACTCAAGGATTGCTACAAGATCAAACTGGAGGGTTCGAAAAACCCTCTGTTTTTGAAGCTTTCTATGTGATTCCCTTCCTTCGGTTCTGGTTGAGGGAATGGCGCTATGAAACAGCCTGGTTTTTTTGATGTTGAAGAGCGGCTTGCTCGATTGAGCGGGCTTGGTGATCAGCTCGAAGCGTTTTCCCGGACTGTGGATTTTGAAGTGTTCCGCCCTGATCTGGAGCAGGCTCTGGTCTATTCAGACGGCAGCAAAGGCGGGCGTCCCCCGTTTGATCCCGTGTTGATGTTCAAAATTCTGGTGATCCAGACGCTGAACAATTTGTCTGATGAGCGGACAGAGTATCTGATCAACGATCGCCTGTCCTTCATGCGTTTCCTTGGCCTGGGGCTGTCGGACCGTGTGCCTGATGCCAAAACGGTCTGGCTGTTCCGTGAACGCCTGACCCAGGCGGGGGCCATTGAAAGACTGTTTGACCGATTTGACGCGACCCTGCGGAACGCGGGCTATCTGCCGATGTCGGGCCAGATCCTGGATGCAACACTGGTAGCCGCTCCAAAGCAGCGCAATACCAACACTGAGAAAGCCGACCTCCGGGCAGGGCGTATTCCTGAAGACTGGCAGGACAAGCCATCCAAATTGTCCCACAAGGATCGCCATGCGCGCTGGACGCTGAAGTTCACAAAAGCAAAGCGGCAGGATGATGGGACGATCCCGTCAACGGATCTTGCCATTCCGTTCTTTGGCTACAAATCGCATGTTTCCATCGATCGAAAATTCAGGCTGATCCGCAAATGGAAAACGACGGATGCCGCCGCCAGTGATGGCGCGCGATTGAGAGAGGGGCTGCTGGATAAAACCAATACGGCCTCAACTGTGTGGGCCGACACGGCCTATCGCTCGAAAGCAAATGAGGACTTCATGGACAAAGAGGGTTTTGTCTCAAAGGTTCACAGAAAAAAGCCGCATCTCAAGCCCATGCCCCGCCATATCCAGCGGTCCAATGCAGGGAAATCGGTGATCCGATCACGCGTCGAGCATGTCTTTGCGGATCAGAAATCACAGACAGGGTTGTTCGTCCGAACCGTCGGCATCACCCGAGCCACCACGAGGATCGGACTGGCCAATATCGTCTACAACATGCGCCGCTTCATCTTCCTGGAACGGATTAGCACTACAGCATAGCAATCCAGAGCAGGAGGCCTTCTCTCTACTCAAAACGCAGAGCGAAAGCGACCCAAAGAACCGTTAATCAAATCGCCAAAAGCCCAAAATCAGAACCAAGACACATCAACCAACGGTTCTTCGATCCCTCCACCTGGCATCCGCCCGTGAGCAGGTACTGCGTCTGCTGGAAAAGGCGGCCCGAGTGCCCCTGGCGTCGGTCACGGAAACTCTGGAGAGGTTGCCTGAGGGTAAAAGGCACTCCGGACATTTGCACTGACGGGCAACCCTTGCAGGGTCCATTCCACGCCAGTCTGGAGTTGGCCAAACAGGGCGAGGCCGTGCTGACACAAGATGGGCTCTTTGTAGAAGCGTTCATCGAAAGAGTGAACACTTCTGAACTGCGGGACTCGAACCCTCACTAACCCGTAGGGTCAGTCGCACAACACCTTGAAAAGACAGCGGATAATGACATGCGGTCTTCTGGTTGAATTTTTTGATTTTGGTTAAACACTCTGGGGGCGTCAAGCCAAAAGAGAGAAGAGGCCATGTCTGGCGTGAAGCTGGCTTGTTCAAAAAAGAGGAGAGCCAGCAGTGCAAACCAGCGGACACGTTGTGTCGCGATGGTTTGCAAACTGGTCAGGAGGAGAGTATTCCTCTCCCCCGTGAACCCCCTCTGGATGTCAGAATAAGGGGACACTTTTTTCTCCTTAAATTTTTTGTGTTACAATTTTAGTTTTGAGATTATTCTGATGCTCTTATAATGGCTATCAGAATAATAGTATGTGTCTGGTGTGGGTAAAGAAAAGGCCTTCCTTATGGCTTGCCGAGCTGCTTCAGTCAGTAATTTTTGGTCAGCATAAACTATAAATTTTTCTTTTTGAGTTTGATAAATCACACGGCCCCGCGGCCATTCGTCATATTCAGACCAGGCGGGTACCTGTGTCCGTGTATGAGGTAATTTCTGGGAACGTAAGCCCTCCCAGAAATTATAGTGTTCGCCCCAAGTGATGGCATCACCATAAAGTTCCCCTTGGATAAGGGGAACTTTGTCACATAAAAGCAGGGAGTGTCCGCGCTCTGTAATGCCCCAAAATATTCCAATAAATGGATTTAGGACGTCTTTATTCACCGTCTTGAAGGTCTTTTTTAATCAGCTCGATCAGGTATTTGCGGGCTTGCTGAGAGCTTAAAAATGCTTCCATATCATTACTTTCAGCAGATTTCTTTACTCTGTTAGCAGGGTGGTTAATGCGATAGCATTTGATTTTCCCGTACAAAACAAAGCTCTCCAGCTCTATTTTTTCTATCTTCTGGTCGAGATAATTGACCCACGGAGCGGGTGTTGCGGCCAGTTCTCCGTCAATCGGAAAAAACTCTCTTCTCACCTTCGCTGAAGAAGACCCATTTGCAAAAATGATAATGTCCGGATCCAGATTCTGAATTGCAGCTTTTAGGAGTAGGCCAGAGAGTTCCTTGATTGCTTCGTAGTGCGGTGTGCTTTTCTGGTTGGGGGTGCTTCCGTTCCAGTCAAAGCAAAACAAATTAGCCCAGGCAATATTGCCAGTGCCAAACTGATTTCCTAAATCCCTTAAAAAATTATAAAACGTAAAGCCTTTATCTTTTTTTTCTTCAATGTATTTCGCAAGAAATTTCTTTTGCTTGTCCATAGCCTCAGCAAGGTAGGATGGTAAGTCAGTGTAAGGTTTTTTCTCGTTTATAACATTCCAGCCTCTGGTTTCCCGGCCAACAACCAGAATTCTTTTCCCCAGTTCCCATTGCGTGGGGGATGCCGTTACAAACAGGCCTGATAACTTTGAATAATTTTCTGATTTTTTAGTAAAAAGTTCTTCACTGTAGGTTTTTACTATATCCAAATAGGATTGGTAGAGCTTCGATTCAATCGAAGTGTTGATAGATGTCGGTTTTTCTACAATCTGGTCCATGTTTTCTTCCAATTTAAAAGAAAAAATTTTAACGAGCAGTTTGCTGCACTGCCTTTATAAGGTTACCGCGCAGGGATAGCTGATTTCTGATGGCTACGCTCGTCATAGATGTAGATGTAGATGTAGATGAAGCTGCCTTTTCTAACACTGACAGTTGTTGCCGTGTAGCCTTGTAAACCGTCATGGCTTCCTCCGCCTGCAGCAATTGTTGTCAATTGACGACCTTGCTCATCATAAACATAAACAAAGTTACCTTTTCGCACTGCACTTGCAATAGCCGTTTTCGCTTCCTCTCACTTGACCTCATCCCCTCTTATACCATCTGGTTACGACAGAAACGGTCGTAGTTAAGAGAGGGCGTTGGTATGCGTTTCGAGAAAGTGGGCGTAGTCATTAACCTGGCACGCCTTTTGGCAGCCAGCGCTGAAGGAATGACTCTTGATGAGATCGCTCTTGCTCTTGATGTCAGCAGGCGGACTGCTGAGAGACTGAAAGCTATAGTCGAAGATGTGTTTCCTCAATTAGAGTCTAGGCCCGATGGGCATAGACTTCGTTTTCGAATTACCGGCGGGATTAACGGGTTTTTCCACTCTCCAACGTCAGACGAACTCGCCGAACTTCATGCAGCCTCTCTTGCCTTACAAACGGCAGGCTGTGCTGAGCGGGCGGACCTACTCGTATCGCTTGCTACCAAAATCAAGGGTGCACTGAGAGGGACAGAGCAACGCCGTCTTGCGCCTGATATAGAGGCTCTGACCACTGCCATTGGGTATATACCGCAAGTAGGCCCGCAACCTCGTGTTGACCGTGATACCTTTGAGTGTATTCGAACGGCTCTGAAGGGTGGCAACATGCTCTCTTTTCTCTATGGGGAAAACAAGACATGGCGTCGTAAGGTCTCTCCGTGGGGAATCTTATACGGGCACGCCTATTATCTTGTTGGCCCTGTAGCAGGGAAAAGAAAACCCGTACTATGGCGTTTTGATAAAATAATCGATATTCAAATTGCAGGCCGTGCAAGCCTCCCCCCTGCGGGCTGGTCCGTGGAAGCATTCGTATCGCAGGCTTTTGGCGTTTTTCAGGAAAAGCCGGAACGTATTATTATGAGGTTTAATGCTGGCGTTGCACAGGATGCTGGCCGATTTTTATTTCATCCTGCCCAGAAATTAAAAAAGCAGGCTGATGGCAGTTTAGTGGTGGAATTTGAATCAGGTGGGGCTGTTGAAATTGCCCATCATGTTTTCACATGGGGAACATCTGTTGAAATCATTGAACCTGCTTCTCTGAAAAAGCGCTTATGTGACATGCTGACTGACGCTCTAAAACACCATCAAAAATATTGATGAGTTTTGTGCTTTAGGGGGTTAACGGGGGAGGTTTCTCCCCCTTGCCAGCTGTTGAATGCTACTGTCGGGTCGCTTAATTAATGCGACTCAAAACCAGCGTTTTTTCAATGGCTTGCTTGTGTTGTGCTTAAGTGGGCATTCCCTTGTTCGTGCGACTTTTCCCTGATTGATGCAACCGGCTGATTTTATTCTGAAACGACGATGAAAGCCTGAAAATCTGTTGTAGACCCCACCTAGGAGCGATAAACGCCTTTCTCGCTCCTAGTGAAATTAGTTGTCAGGAAAACATGCCCAGACTAGGATTTCGCAGAGCATAATGGGTGTAGAGGCGTTGAGTGCACGACCAGGATGGGACTGATCTGACTGTGGCGGACGGCCATGGGGTGCCACAGAAACGGCAGCAGTCTGCGCTCTCCGTAACGGACGAGGCAGCAGTACAGGCGGCGTTCCAAAAAGCGGATTCCTATGCGCGATCGGCGGATGCGCCCGCGACACTGCGCGCCTATCGGGCAGACTGGGAGGGCTTCGCCGCTTGGTGCAGCACGCATGGCTTCCTTCCTGTACCAGCGGAGCCACGGGTGGTTGGCGCCTACCTCGCCAGTCTGGCGGAAACGCATGCGCCGGCCAGCCTGCGTCGGAAGTTGTCCGCAATCGGCAAAATGCACAGGTTCAATTCTCTGCCATGGAACCCGGCTCACCGCGACATTCAGCAGCCACTCCGGGGTATTCTTCGCCAGCACGGTCGACCGACCCGACAGGCTGCTGCGCTCACCATGGACATCCTTAAGCAGCTGGTTGCAACCTGCGACCTTTCGGCCCGAGGACGCAGGGACCGGCTGATGTTGCTACTTGGATTTGCCGGTGCACTCCGGCGATCCGAGCTCGTCGGTCTGAACGTCAACGATGTTGCGCGGACCGCTGATGGTCTGACCGTGACGGTACGACGCAGCAAGACGGATGCAGACGGAGAGGGGGCCAGGGTCGGCATTCCACGTGGCCGTCATCCCCAGACCTGTCCCGTCCTTGCGTTCGATGCCTGGCAGGCTGTGGCGTTACGGAACTCAGGACCTCTCTTTCGGCGGATCAGTGTTGCCGGCCGGATCGCGTCCGAGGCTCTGAAGCCTTACGCCGTGCAGCGCATTCTTCTCCACCGAATGTCCCTCGCCGGCATTGAGATGAAAGCCCTCAGCCCTCACGCAATGAGGGTCGGTTTCATCACGGAAGCCTATAACCGGGGTGTACGGGACGAAGATATCATGAAGCACACCCGCCATAAGGATCTCCGGACTATGCGTGGCTATGTGCGGCGCGCAGGCTTAATCACCGATAGCCCGGCTGGTCTTGTGGGGTTGTAGATGGAGATCCGCTTTCCCTGGGAACCACGGTCACCGCAGCCAAAGCCGGATCTCCTCAGTGAGGAGGGCGGGGATGAACGGCGGCCAGCCCGTGGGCGAAGGCGACTGGACCGTTATAAAGAGTTGGCCAATGCGGACACGACCTTTCTTTACGCTCACCTGACCGTAGCGGGCCCTGAGAGAGAGGTGGGAGAGTTTGAGCGTCGTGCCCGCGGCCCAGGAGTTATCCCCTGGTATTTCGATGGGGATGTTCTGGAAGAAGATATTTTTCTGATGGCGATACAGGCCCCAGACCGGTCACTGACCGTCGAGGGATGCCGTATTCTGGCTCATCAATTCCGGCTACGGGCCGAAGAGCGGCATAGTCAGGTTCTGGCTTTGGTGGAAGCCGGTGATACACGGTGTCCGCTGGATCTGCATGCGTTGCTCCCTGTACCCGAAAGTCTGCTCCGCCGGGGGCTGAGTGATTCCCGTTCACGGGCCTGGCTGCGGGAGCAGTGGGGCGTCGAAACTGCTTTGCGCAAGGTCGTTGTTCTCCCGGAAAAGAAAAACCGATCGACGAAAAGTATAAAAAGTCGCGCACTGCAGTATGGTTTTTTTTCCGAAAAATCGCTGCCTGAACGCGCCGTGAGGCGCCTGACGGCATTGTGGCCTGCGTTGCACTTCACTCTTGTAGAACGTGAGGCCTTTTGAGCCCTGAGGAGCCCGGTCCGGAGAGCGATGGTTCTCCGGACATCATGACATCCGAGTTTCAGGGATCTCTTGCGCGTCTTGTGGCGCTTGCCCGGTCGCACCGGATCGACGTGGCGGCGCTTCCGCTCGATGAACTGATGACACAACTGGAGCATGCCCTGGCGACGGAAATGAAAGTGTCTCTCAGCCGCTCTGGTGAATGGCTTATGCTAGGTGTTTGGCTGGTGTGGCTTCGTTCCACGCTTCTGGCTCCGCAGGACGGTAACGTGTCGCCCGATACCGTGGTGACGGCCGATGCGTTGCGTTCGCGCCAGGATGATCTTCAGGCGGGGAGGGCGCTTGCGGCATGGCTGGATCGTCGACCGCGACTGGGCTCCGACGTCTTCCCACGTGGACGTCCGGAAGAACAGTGCATGATGAACCCGAACGCCGAACCCAGGATTGATGTCATTGAGTTTCTATGGACGGCAATGCAACTGTTGGGACCTCCACCTGATCCGACGTTGTTTGAAAGTCATTATCGTCCGGCCTCATTGCCACTGTTCACGTTCAGCCAGGCTCGGGAGTGGGTGAGGGTAGCTCTGGATGCCGACGGCGCCCGTATCCGGCAATTTCGTGATTTTCTGCCTGAGGTCACTTCTCCCCCCGGGGGAAAGGACAGCGACACTTGGCTGCGTTCCCGATCAGCCGTCACCAGCACATTCAGCGCTTGCCTGGAGATGGTTAAAATGGGTGACATCATCCTGTCACAGCCCGAACCCTGGCAGGAGATGACTGCCGAGAGAAGAGGGGAAGCTGATCGTTGATTTTGACTCAAAACCTGAAGTCTACACTCTGTGGAAGGCAGCAGAAATCAACAACACGTTTATGACCGTGTTTTCTGTCGGAGAGCCGCCATTGAAGCGATTTCGAGTGGGAAAGAGTGTATTGATTATAAAGGTCTGTCTGCTGAACGTGTCTGGGGAGGAATTATGGCTTCCGGGTGAGTGAGATAAGCAGCTGACATACAGTGGGTGCTAGCGTGGGAGCCTCTGACCAGACATTCAGTTTTCGCCTCATGTGAGACACGCGTCATAGCGATTTGGTTTCCGCATAGCGGACAGTCTGGAAATGGCCTTCGAATGTCCATTCAACGGTCATTTTCTGGACAGGTTGAAAATGGGCGTTCCGGACTAGCCGAACGGCATCCGTTGGGTTAGCATTGGCGTCAAGTTTTCAATGTTCCGGTTTCGTCAATGAATCAGCGTATTGGATATGCGCGGGTCTCCACGGAAGACCAGCATCTGGATCTACAGCGCGACGCGCTTCAGAAGGCCGGGTGCGGTATCATCTATGAAGAGGCCGCGAGCGGTAAGAGCGCCACACGCCCTGAGCTTGAGCAGTGCCGCAAGGCTCTTCGTAGCGGCGACACGCTCGTGGTGTGGCGCTTAGACAGGCTCGGTCGCAGTCTACCCGACTTGGTGCAGATTGTGGCCGATCTTGAACGCAGCGGCATCAGCTTCGAAAGCCTAACCGAGAAAATTGAAACCCGCAGTGCTGCTGGAAAGCTCGTTTTTCACGTGTTTGCTGCCCTGGCGGAGTTCGAGCGTAGCCTGATCCGCGAGCGCACCCATGCTGGCCTAGCCGCAGCGCGCGCTAGAGGCCGCTCCGGTGGCCGCAAACCTAAGCTTGGGGAGAAGCAGGTCCGCGAGATCAAGGCGCTCCTGCGCGACCCAGAAATCCAGGTTGCTGACGTGGCCCGACGTTACGGAGTTTCCCGGACCACGCTTTACAAGCACGTAGGCGTCGTTGCCCCGAGGCATTCATGACTTTTGCGGGACATCAACACTCGATCAAGAACCGAGGTGTACGATGAATTCGTTGAACTTCGGTTTTTTAGCGCCGCACAACAAACAACTAGTGACTCTTGGTGGTCTCGCGGAAAGCTATTTCCCTAGCGATCCCTCCACGGCGATCGTGAAGCTGCGACAGTTCGCAGAATTGATGGCGAAGCTGGTCGCTGCCCATCATGCGGTTTATCGTGATGAGCGTGAAACATTCGAAGAAACCCTGCGACGCATTTCTTATGATCGCCTGATACCGAAAGAAGCCGCTGATATTTTCCATGCCTTGCGGAAGGCCGGAAACAGCGCGGTGCATGAAGCAACGGGCGACCACTCTACCGCCCTTACGGCGTTGAAACTCGCTTGGTCGCTCGGTATCTGGTTTCATAGGACTTATGGCCGTGCAGCAAACTTTCGGTCCGGTGCCTTTGTTCCGCCGCGCAAGCCCGTCGATGCGACGGTTGCGCTGCGCGAAGAGATCGAAAATCTTAGGCAAAAAGTAGCGGAAACTGAAGGTGATGCGGCGCGCGCTCGACTTGAGGCTGACGAACACGCTCACGCGCGGGAGGCAGTAGAAGAGAGGTTGACGCGCGAGGCTGAGGAGCGTTCCGCTTGGGAGAAGATCGCTCAGGACATCGATGCCGAGAAGGCCGAGGTCATTGCCAAGCTCGCTGCGCTCCAAGCCGAGGCGGAGGCCACCCCTCGCGCTGTCGCTGCTCAGTTGGTGGAGCGAGGCGAAAAGGCTGCGATAAAGATCGACCTCGACGAGGCGGAAACACGCGCGCTCATAGACCAGCAACTTTGTGACCGTGGATGGGAGGTCAACACCCGCGAGCTTCGATATGGCAAGGGTGTCCGCCCGGCTAAAGGCCGTAATCTTGCTATCGCTGAATGGCCTACTGCAAATGGCCCGGCTGATTACGCCTTGTTTGTTGGAACCACCCTGGTCGGGGTCGTGGAAGCGAAGCGCCGCCGGAAGAATGTTTCCGCTGCAATCGATCAGGCTGAGCGTTATTCGGTCAGCATCAAGAATAGCGCCGATTTCATTTACGCCGGTGGCCCTTGGGGTGAGCACAGAGTGCCATTTGTGTTCAGCGCGAATGGCAGATCTTATCTCAGGCAAATCGAGACAGAGAGCGGCATCTGGTTCCGTGACACCCGGCGCACCGCGAACCATCGCCGCGCATTGGTTGACTGGCCAACGCCGGAAGGTCTGACCGGCCTGCTTGAAGTCAATCAAGATGCTGCTGATGCCGCGCTACAGGCGCAGCCGTTCGAATTCGGCTTTCCGCTTCGCCATTATCAGGAAAGCGCCATCCGGTCCGTGGAAGCCGCCCTGTCGGCTGAGCAGCGAGCTGTTCTGGTCGCGATGGCAACCGGAACTGGAAAGACCAAGCTGGCCATCGCCATGCTGTACCGCTTGCTCTCAGTGAAGCGGTTCCGGCGCATATGCTTCGTGGTTGATCGCAGCGCCCTTGGCGATCAGACTGAGGGAGAGTTTTCGACAACCAAAGTCGTATCCGGCAAGACATTCGCGGAAATCTTTGGCCTAAAGGGGCTGGGAGACGTGACCCCGGATGTGGAAACCAAGGTCCACATCTGCACTATTCAGGGCTTGGTAAAGCGTGTGCTGTTCGCCGCCGATGCCGCATCCGTGCCGCCTGTGGACCAATATGACCTGATGGTCATCGACGAATGCCATCGGGGCTATCTGCTCGACCGGGAAATGTCTGATGCCGAACTAAGCTTCCGGGGGCAGGACGACTACATCTCCAAATATCGGCGCGTGCTGGACTATTTCGACGCGGTCAAGATCGGCCTGACGGCCACGCCTGCACTTCACACCACGGATATTTTCGGTGATCCAGTCTTCACCTATTCCTATCGCGAAGCCGTGGTGGATGGATTCCTAATTGACCATGAGCCGCCAATCCGCATCGAAACAGCGCTGGCGCGCGCGGGTATCAAATTCGAGAAGGATGAAGAGCTTGAGTTGCTCAACACCCGGACCGGCGAAGTCGATCTGACCCATGCGCCGGACGAACTCCGTTTTGAGGTTGAGGCATTCAACCGAAAGGTCATCACCCCAGACTTCAACCGCGTTGTGGCAGAGGAACTAGCGCGGCACATCGATCCAGCGCTACCCGGTAAAACGCTGATCTTCGCAGCCACCGATGCCCATGCGGATATAGTGGTCAGCGCGATCAAAACCGCGTTTGCTGAGCACTATGGCGAGATTGACGACGCAGCCGTAAAAAAAATCACCGGTAGCGTGGACAAGGTGAAGAACTGGATTCGTTCGTTTCGCAACGATGCCAATCCGCAAATCGTTGTGACCGTCGACCTCCTTACCACTGGCATTGACGTGCCAAAGATCACCAATCTCGTGTTCCTGCGCCGGGTGAACAGCCGTATCCTCTATGAACAGATGATTGGCCGCGCAACGCGCCAGTGTCCGGAAATAGGCAAAGAAATCTTCCGGATTTTCGACGCGGTCGATCTCTATCCTCACCTCCAAAACATGACCGACATGAAGCCGGTCGTCGTCAACCCCTCGATCAGCTTCGCCCAGCTCGTCCACGAGATGACGGAAGCGCAGAATGATGAGCAGCTGGAGGCCATTCGCGAACAGCTCGCCGTGAAGCTGCGTCGTCGGATCAAAAAGCTGACCGATGATGCAAGACAGCAGTTTGAAGCCTCAGCGGGCGAAACGCCGGAGGAGATGCTGCAACGGGTCATGTCTGGCGATGCACCGGGCCTTGCCGCATGGCTGAAAGATCGTGCCGCGATAGGCCCTATCCTCGATTGGCAGGCTGATGGCGACAATGCCAGCCACGTCCCGATTTCCAAACACGCGGATCATATCGCTGAAGTGTCGCGTGGTTATGGCAGCGGCGCGAAGCCTGAGGATTTTCTGGACAGCTTCGCCGCCTTCGTGCGCGACAATATCAACACGATCGCAGCACTTAAAGTCGTCGTGCAACGGCCTCGGGATCTCACCCGTGCCGATCTAAAGGCATTGCGCCTTGCCCTCGACTCCAAGGGCTTTTCCGACGCCAATCTGCGCCGTGCTTGGGCGGATGCGCGCAATGAAGAAATCGCCGCGTCTGTCATCGGTTTCGTCCGACAGGCCGCCCTGGGTGATGCCCTGATCCCCTATGAAGACCGTGTGCGACACGCGATGCGCGGCATCATGGCGAGCCGTGCATGGACGGACCCACAGAAACGCTGGCTCAAGCGGATTGGCGAGCAGATCGAAAAAGAAATTGTGGTGGATCGTGTCGCTATCGACAAGGAGCCGTTTATCGCCGATGGCGGCTTCAATCGCCTTAATAAAGTGTTCGGCGGAGAGCTGGAAAGCATTCTCGCCGGGATTAACGAAGAGTTGTGGAAGAAGACCGCGTAAATGAGCACGACCACTGACATCGTCGCCAAGCTTTGGAGCCTGTGCAACGTCTTGCGCGATGATGGCGTCACCTACAACGAATATGTGACAGAGCTGACTTACCTTCTTTTCCTCAAGATGCTGGAAGAGACAGGTAGGGAAGAGCGTTTGCCGAAAGATTGGCGATGGGGCCTGCTTGCCAAACGAGAAGGCTTGGAACAGCTAGATTATTACAAGGCGATGTTGCTGGAACTCGGCAAGGCAAAAGATGCGCTCGTCAGCGCAATCTTCATCGACGCCCAGACCCGTCTGCGTAAGCCAACCAACCTCAAAGCACTAACGTCCAACATCGATCAGCTCGACTGGTTCTCTGCCCGCGAAGAGGGGCTGGGCAACCTCTATGAAGGTCTGTTGGAAAAGAACGCGGCCGACAAGAAATCCGGTGCAGGACAATACTTCACGCCCCGCCCGCTGATCGACTGCATCGTGCGCCTGATGCAGCCACAGCCGGGCGAAGTGATCCAGGACCCAGCCGGTGGAACGGCGGGTTTCCTCGTCGCGGCCGATCGCTACATCAAGGATCACACGGACGATCTCTACACACTGACCGAGCAACAAGCCTTCTTCCAGCGGCACAACGCATTCTCTGGCGCAGAATTGGTGCCGGATACCCATCGCCTGAGCATGATGAATTTGCTTCTTCACGGCATCGAAGGCGGGATGGAGAATATCGACACGCTGTCCCCCGATGGGGAGTCGTTGCCCAAGGCTAATCTGATCCTGACCAATCCGCCTTTCGGCACCAAGAAGGGTGGAGGACGTCCGACCCGTTCCGACTTCTCGATCACGGCGGATACGTCGAACAAGCAGCTTGCCTTTGTCGAGCATATCGTGCGCGCGTTAGCTCCCGGTGGCCGCGCCGCTGTGGTTATCCCCGATAACGTACTGTTCGAGGATAATACCGGTCGCCGCCTGCGCACTTGGCTGATGGACTTGTGCGACCTGCACACCATCCTGCGCCTGCCGACCGGAATTTTCTACGCGCAGGGCGTCAAGACCAACGTGCTGTTCTTCCGGCGTGGCAAAAGCGCCAAGGGCAACACCAAGGCGGTCTGGGTCTATGACATGCGGGCGAATGCTCCGGCCTATGGCAAGACACGACCGCTGACCGTTGCCGACTTTGCGGATTTTGAGAAGGCGTATGGCGCGGACGCCAATGGCGGATCCAAACGGCGAGATGGCGGGAAGGACAGCCGTTGGCGCAAGTTCGATCGTGCCGCCATCAGCGGTCGTAATGACAACCTCGACATAAGCTGGCTTCGGGACACCGAAGCAGAAGCGGAAGAGACGTTGACCGAGCCGGAGGACATCGCCGCCGCTATCATTGGCCATTTAAAAGCAGCGCTAGAGGAAATTGAAACGCTGTCGGAGGAACTTGAGCCGGATAGCGTTGAAGAGGCCTCTGCTGTTGCGGAGGTGGCGGAATGAGTGATTTGCCGCAAGGGTGGATAAATATGACGCTTGCTGAAGTTGGCCGGTGGGGTAGCGGTGGTACACCCAAGGCGTCGACTTCGTCATATTACGGTGGAACCATACCGTGGATACGCAGCGGGGATTTGCCGGACGGTCTAATAGTGGGGCATGAGATCACCCTCACCGTTTCAGGCATCGAAAATAGTGCTGCCAAATGGGTGAAAGGTGGCGCTGTTCTTGTCGCGATGTATGGTGCGACAATAGGTAGGCTGGGTATCACGACATATCCAGTGACGACAAACCAAGCTGTCGCTTTCATTGAACCTAGCTCCAGCATTGACGTGCGCTATCTGTTCGAAAACTTGCGATTTCGAAAGCCAGATCTTGTTGCCCTGGGGCAAGGCGGAGCACAACCGAATATCAGTCAGGAAATATTGAAAGCGCAGGCGTTCCCACTCGCACCACTTCGCGAACAGCGACGGATCGTGGCGAAGATCGACAGCCTCACCGGCAAATCCAGACGCGCCCGCGACCATCTCGACCACATTCCCCGCCTCGTCGAGAAATACAAACAGGCCATCCTCGCCGCCGCCTTCCGGGGCGATTTAACACGTGACTGGCGCGAGGCACACGATGACATAATTCCGATATCGCAACGGCATCATTCAGTTGAAAAATTCCGAAAAAAAGCGGTTAAAATTGTTCGCCGCAAATCACCCCTATCGATACCAAATCATCAATTACCTGTGCACTGGGGGTGGCTTTCGCCTGATCAAATTGCTGATGATTCGTCGTATTCGCTCGGAATCGGACCGTTTGGAAGCAATCTCGTACGCACGGATTATCGAGATAGCGGCGTCAGACTGGTGTTCGTTAGAGACGTCCGACGCGGGATTTTTGGAATCGATGACGCCAAATACGTCACGACTGAAAAAGCAAATGAACTAGCACCACATTTGGTAATTTCAGGGGACGTGCTGATTACCAAGATGGGTGCCCCTCCCGGCGACACTGCCATATATCCTTTAGGAGAGCCACCGGCGATCATTACCGCTGACTGCATTAAGCTCCGTCCGCATCCGGGCTTAACCTGTGCAAAATATTTGATGCACTGTATCCGCGACGAAATCGTGAAACTTCAGCTTGAAGCAATTACGAAAGGCGTTGCGCAACAAAAGGTTAGCCTCGACGGGTTCCGTCAACTCGCCTTACCAATCCCACCGCTTGAAGAGCAAGATGAAATAGTCAGTCGTATCGAAACCGCCTTTAGGTGGATCGACCGTCTCGCTGCCAACGCCACCAGCGCCCGCAAATTGATCGACCAACTCGATCAATCAGTGTTGGCCAAAGCCTTCAAAGGCGAACTCGTTCCACAAGACCTTGCTGACGAACCCGCCAGTGCTTTGCTCGAACGCATCCGGGCAGAACGTGCGGCCGCGCTAAAGGCCAAGCGCGGCCGCAAGAAGGCGGCCTGACCCCATGGCCATTCCTGATTACCAGACATTGATGCTGCCGGTCCTGCGCCTCGCCGCTGCTGGCGAGCAGCGCGTGGCCGATGCCGCCGAGCAGATTGCCGATGATCTCGGCATCAGTCCCGATGAACGCGAAGAAATGCTACCCAGCGGACGGCAACGCCTGCTTCACAACCGTATCCATTGGGCAAAATTCTATCTGTCCAAGGCGGGCCTCGTGGCGTCGCCTAAGCGGGGACGCTTCGTTGCGACCGATACCGGACGGGCGCTGCTGGCAACCAATCCCACACGCATCGGTGTGAACGAACTGAAGGACTATGAGGGCTTTCGTGAGTTTTTCAGCGGTCAGAAATCTTCTGACGACGATGCTGTGCCTGTTACCATCGCCCCGACAGTCGAAACCGGCACGCCGGAGGAACAGATTGAGGCGGCCTATCAAGCCGTTCAATCGGCCCTCCGCGCGGACCTGTTGGAACGCATCGTCCAGAACACGCCAGCTTTCTTCGAGCAACTGATCGTCGATCTGCTGATCGCCATGGGCTATGGCGGGTCGCACAAGAATGCGGCCACCCAGCTCGGCCGTTCGGGCGACGGCGGCGTGGACGGCGTCATCAACGAGGACCGGTTGGGACTGGACCGGGTCTACGTTCAAGCCAAGCGCTACGCTGAAACAACGGTCGGCCGTCCTGATGTGCAGGCCTTCGTCGGCAGCTTGGTCGGCCACGGTGCCACGAAGGGCGTGTTTGTCACTACCTCGACCTTCAGCAGTCAGGCGAGGGACTACGTTAAGCACCTCGCCCAGAGAGTCATCCTGATCGATGGGGAGCGGCTGACCGACCTGATGATCGAATATGGCGTCGGCGTTCGTGTTAGTCGCAGGATTGAGTTCAAGCGGCTCGACGAGGACTTTTTTTCGGAGGAATAGCTCAGCAGTGCGCTACCGGATCAAGACTGTACCGTGCCAACGAGTATTTTTTCCGGAAGGGGTATTTTTCATGGCATCGATGTCAATCGGAAATATAAATTACTGATTTTCCTATAGAAGTTTCTGTAATTTATAATCGAGTGGGAATTGTAGTTACGATTACTTCGAGATCTTGAATGTTCAGTTTCTCAAGTTTCCATCCGAAACCGGACAGTCCGTTTGCCCCCGATAGTGTTGAAAAACTCATGGTGAAGAGTGAAAGTGTTGCCAAGCCATTTCGACATAAGTGCAGCTTTCTTGCCTCAGGTGGATAAGGTAGGCGCTCCGGGAGGTATCAGTTTCGCCATTTTGCGGAGATTTTGGGCAGCCGCGGCGAGATGGAACTCATCACGGGCGCCGTTTGGTCCTCTGAGCCTCAACCGATCGATCTTCAAAATGCGCTTGAGGTGAGCAAACAGCATTTCGACCTTCTTTCGTTCTCGTCTGGAGATAATATAGGCGTCGGTTAAAGCAATGTCGCGGGCCATATCACGAGCGCCTTCATGAATAGAGCGCAGAACCTTACGATTGGGCTGATTGGGGCAGCATTTTGGTTTGAGAGTGCATACGTCGCACGCCAGTTTCGACGAACGGTATCGAAGTAGGTTGTCGGGAGGGGCATTTGGTTGATCCGAGTTGATCTTGCGCCACTGCTGCTTCAGTTGCTGTCCTCCAGGACAGATGTAAAGATCGTGCACGTGGTCATATGTGAAATCTCGACGTTCGAAAGTCCCGTCCTGCCGGGCAGATTTGTCGAAGACCGGAATGTGAGGTTCGATGCCACGCTCATGAACCAGCCACGCAAGATTTTCAGCGGATCCATAAGCTGTATCCGCAGCAAGCCTTTCGGGCCATATTCCAAATGTTTCCTGCGTACGCTCTATCATTCTGCGTTGCGCCGTAACCTCGGCCTGCCGTATGGCTGTCGTGGTTTCTACATCCATGATGACAGCCGATTTAAGGTCAATGAGGTAATTTGTGCAGTAGGCATAATAAGCAAGGCCACCGCTTGCAGCGTTCCAACGTGCAGCAGGATCGGCCGGAGAGATATATTTTGGTTGCACGGACGTAGCAGACCCAAATGCAGCATCGTCCAGCACCGAGAAATACTCCCGCACAGCACGTTGGGCTGCCTCGATCGGCAGTTTATCTGGGCTCGGAACACTGCGCTGCCGATTAGCGTCGGCCTTAATCGTGCTGGCATCGACCGCAAAGCCGTCACCGCCCACCAGTCCCTTGGCGATGCACTGCCGGACGGTCATTTCGAACATTTGGCGAAGCAGATCACTCTCCCGGAAGCGTCCGTGCCGGTTTTTCGAGAATGTCGAATGATCTGGCACAGGGCCGTTAAGACCAAGGCCACAGAACCACCGGTAGGCCAGGTTAAGATGGACTTCTTCACATAGCCGTCGCTCGGATCGAATACCCATCACGTAGCCAACGATTAACATCCTGATGATCAGCTCGGGATCGATTGAAGGCCGCCCCGTGCCGCTGTAAAATGGGCGAAGATGCTCACGCAGACCGTCCAGATCAACAAAGCGATCAATTGAACGCAAAAGGTGGCCAGTTGGCACATGATCTTCAAGACGGAACTCGTAGAACAGTGCCTCCTGTATTTTCGTTCGATCACCCATCATTTGCAGGTTCCTCCTGCGAAGAGTGAATCAGTGCTTCACTCTCAAAGCAAGCACGACTTTTTCAACACTATCCCCCCTAATCTGCCTGTCCGCTCAGTGATGCAGAAGCAGACAGGCGGCAGTCGCCCTCATCTCGGCCATTCGATCAAACTAAACATTTCCAACAACCAGACATAGCTGCATGGCGCATGGGCCCTGAAAATTTCATTAAACCAAACAAACCTATAACAGCGTATATAAAGCTCATTCCGATAGTCTCGCATTTTAGCAAGCTTTAGAATCGAAGAAAATTTTCATCCACCTTCAGGGTAGCCTTGGCGCTAACCCAATATAGGAATGCGAGTAGGAGCCGGTGGTATCAAGGTAAGCAATTCGCCTGGTTTAATTGTTTTGGATTTGGGCCATGATGTTAATATATTATTCAATTCTGGCATACATGATGCTATGCTAAAAATATAAAGTCCATCATAAAAATGAACGAGTGACGCGACTAAACTTTTATTGTCAGAATTATATCTATAACCAAACTTACCTACAGAATTGTATTTACCTTGCTTAAGTATACCGTATGCAGGAAGTATGCGAATAATATTATCTGCGTATTTCTGGGAAAGACCAGCATTCAAAAACCAAGAAAACGTTACAGTGCCATGAAGTGGTAAAGCGTGTCCTGTATGTTCACGGTATAGTGCCAAACCTAGCTTTGCGCTGAACGCATCAAGATAACCACGTAATATTGGGCCGTCAGTTGTTACTTCGACTGCTGGTTGAAGTATACCACCATGGCTCGGCCTGAGAACTTGACGGTTCCTCGCAGGATGAGTGAATTCCTCCCATACGCCTGGCGCCCTCGCCATTACCGTTGGACGGTAGGCCAGAGCTTCACGGAACAATGGATCGTCTCTATTTGGCATCATTCTGAGTCTGGCAAAAACTGCAGCAACTACGTCGGCTCCTCGAGTGCCGTTGTTACAGGCTAAACAAGTAGCAAATTCTAATCCGCTAAGGCGCTGACCTTTGGTAAACATACACTTTGGCGGCATATGCTCAACAGTGGAAGCCGGGTTTTCACAGTAGATACACCGTGGTTTCCCTTTCAAAATTTCGGCTTTGCTGCGGCTTCGATGTTTTGCTTCTCCCATAGTGCAACAATAATCTATTTTGCTCATGAAGGGAATTGGCAGTAGCCTAGACTGCTTTTTACTAATCCTGCTCAAAAGCCGACCTTCTGCTTTCCCCCCCCCTAATTTGCCTGTCCGCTCAGTGATGCAGGAGTAGACAGGCGGCAGTCGCCCTCATGGCAGACATCCAAATGGTTGTGACGGTTGCCCGAAAGCCGACATCGCAGTGCGAAAGAAGCTGGGCCGGCCTCCGGCAGGCTGCTTTCGAGCGGTGATGCGCAAAAGCCTGACATTTGTCCAAAACGCAGCGGGTTCCGCCGATACCCCGAATCAGCAGTTCCGAGTTCCCTGCCTTCTGCTCACTTACCCGGTCAGCCCCGCCAAAACCCGTCCTTCCTGACCCGCGATGAGGCGTCCCGGACTAGGGATGACAAGAGATGCTGAACACGCATTTTGACTGAATACCAAGTTTTATACCTGCATAAAAAATGATGTTTGAAATCTGATATCATATTTAATATATGATTTCCTATGCCAAATATCGACCTCCCAACACCTCGTCAAGTCAAGGCCGCCCGTGCGCTGTTGGCGTGGACACAGACCGAACTCGCCAAGGAAGCAAAGATCGCAACCTCGACGCTTGCCGATTTCGAGCGCGGAGAACGGACGCCGATCGCCAACAATGCCGAGGCGATCGCTGCAGCGCTGAGGCGTCAGGGCATCACATTTACGCGTGGTGGCGCCGTCACCGGGTCCTCTCACATAACTGGGAAAAGCGTACCGAAGCCCGACGTCAGCGGAGGAGCGTTGCGCTGGATCACCGCGCAAAATCTCATCGAGTGGGCCGGACGCCGTGACGGCCCCGCCGGGCTGCCGGAACTTTTGACCCGGCTGATCCTGGTCAGCTGCGGTCCGGTCGCGCTACGTTTCCCCGCCGATGACAGCATCGCGCATTCCGGCTGGGACGGCGTCGTCGAGTCCCCCGTCGCCACGCCTTACGTGCCGCAAGGTTTGTCCGCTTGGGAGTTCGGCGCACAGCGCGACGGTATCAAGGGCAAGGCTGACAAGGATTTCGAGAAGCGCTCGGCCGATCCCCAAGGAATCGACCCGGCCATGTCGACCTTTGTGTTCGTGACCCCGCAGCGCTGGGCGAAGAAGGACGAATGGGCCGCCGCCCGCCGTGCCGAGGGTGTCTGGCAGGATGTCCGCGTCATTGACGGCGACGAGCTCGTCCATTGGCTCGACTGCCATGCCGGCGTCGCCGAATGGCTGGCGGCGCGGATCGGCCGCCGCCCTGCGGGCCTGCGCAACCTACCCGAAGTGTTCGACGAATGGTCGCTTGCAACGCGTCCGCCGCTCACCCCTGATATCGTCACCGCCGACCGAGACGACGAGGTGGTCAAAGTGCTGCGTTGGCTCAATGCCGAGCCGAGCGTGATGCCGCTCCAGGCCGAGGCGGTCGATGAGGCGGTCGCGTTCCTCTATGCTGCGGTCAACCAGTTGCCCGAGCCGCACCGCTTGTTCTGGATGAGCCGGATCGTCGTCACGGATAGCAACACTATCGCGCGCGAGGTCGCCGGGTTGAGCGACAAGCTCGTCGTCGTGTTGACTGGCGGTGATCCCGGTCTTGCCGCTCGTCTGGTGCGCGACGGCCACCACGTTTTCGCCGCCTACGGCTCGGACGTTGGCGCGCCCGCGACGGTGCTGCGGCTGCCACGGGCCTGGCGGCACACAATTGAGACCGCGCTTGAAGATGCCGGAATCGAGCGCGGCGAAGCGCGCCGCTATGCGAGTGCCGCCGGCCGCAGTCTTGCCGTGCTTCGCCGGTTGATGCCCGCAGCCCCCGCCCGTCGCCCCGTTTGGGCGCAAGCGCCGCTCGTGCCGCCGCTGCTCGGAGCAATGCTCTCGGGCGCATGGGATCGCGATTATCCTGCCGACCGTGCGATCGTCGCCCGATTGTGCAACCTGCCATATGATACAGTCGAGGAAGCGCTCGCTCCACTAGCTGCTGCGCTCGACGGGCCGTTCCGTCGTTCGGGCTCGGTGTGGAAGCTGACCTCGCTGCGCGATAGCTGGTTCCTGCTCGCGAGCCATTTGACCACAGCGCAGGTCGAGACGCTGATCGCCGTGTTCCTCGAGGTGATGGGGGAAATCAGCCCGCGCTACAACGATCCCGATTATCGCTTCCGCTTTGATCGCAACCCGCCGACCGAGGCGTCGCCCAATCTCCGGCGCGGTTTGAGCGAAGCCGTGATCGCGCTGGGCATCTGGCACGATCAGGTGAGCGGCGTCCCCGGTGCTGTGCATTTGAGCGAGCGCGCTGTTGCCGACCTGCTCGACGGCGCCGACGAGGCGCGTTGGTGGTCTCTATCGAACGACTTCCGACGGCTCGCCGAAGCAGGACCCGACGCCTTCCTCTCGGCGATCGACCGAGCACTTGACACCCAGCCAAGCCCGATCGCGTCCCTGTTCCGCAGCGACGAGGGCCTGCTCCACGCGCAGGAATATCTTTCCGACCTGCTCTGGGCGCTAGAAATTCTCTGCTGGAGCCCCGACCATGCCGGGCGTGCGACCTTAATCCTCGCGCGCCTCGCTGAAGCGGATCCCGGCGGCAAGATCGCCAATCGTCCCAAGGAAACGCTTGCGCGGATCTTCCTTCCGTGGCGCCCGCAGACGTTCGCGTCGCCCGCCGAGCGGATCGCGCTGATCGACGTAATCGTCAAGCACTGGCCGATGGTTGGCTGGAACCTTCTTGACGCCATTTCACCAACCGTCGTTGGGGGCATTACACATCCGACCGCCAAGCCGCTGTGGCGCGACTTCTCTACCGACGCACCCGAGATCATCACCAACCGGTCGCTCTCTGAAATGTATGCGGCGATCGGCAAACGGCTGCTCACCATGGCCGGAGGCGATCCTTTGCGCTGGGAAAAGGTGCTCGACCATTGGGCGAGCTTCGACGCCGCATGGCGCGTCAGCGCCGAGCGGGCCCTGACGGCGGCGGTTATAGGGTTCGATGCCGATGCGCGCCAGATTTTCCGCGAGAAGTTGCGGCTGTTCATCGCCAAGCATGCGCGCTTCCCCGACGCGCATTGGTCGCTCAATGTCGAGGAGTTGAAGCCGCTCGAGGATATTTTCGCCGATCTCGAACCAAGCTCTGTGAAACATCGCCATGCGTGGCTGTTTGGACACGCCAATCCACGGTTCGATACGAAGTTGAGCTGGCAGGAGCAGCAAGCGCGAACCGAAGCCGAGCAGATCGCGGCGGTCGAGGAACTCGCGCAAGGCCTGACCGACAACGACTTGGTCGACTACGGGTTGACCGTCGAACGGCCCGACTTCTTGGGCAGCGCGGTCGCGCTGAGCACGCTCGCACCCGCGCGGAAAGAGGCGATGCTCCGCTTGGCGTTCGCACGGGGCAAGGGCAATATCGAGCGCTTTGTCAGCGGGCTGCTCTGGGGGTTGAAACGTCAGAGCGGCGAAACAGCGATGCGCGAGCGGCTGGTCGAAGCGATCGCGGCCACGCGGCCCGCCGTCGAGATCGCGACGATCGCGTTCACACTCGATGCCGTCGCAGACACTTGGAATCTGATCGCGAGCGCAGGTGACGAAACCGAGCGGCTCTATTGGTCGCGGCTCAACCTGCAGATCATTTCTGAGCAGGAAGACGTCACTGTCGTCGTCGATAAGGCGCTCGGCGTTAACCGCGGGCGCGCCGCGTTAAGCTATATCGCAGGGCACGAGAACCTGACCGTCGCGCGTGACCTCATCGTGCGCGTAATGCGCGATCCCTCAACGATAAGCGGCTCGGGCAATGCCGAGGACGATAATGATAGCAGCCTGTTCGGTTGGTATGTCGGCAAAATCTTCGAGCGCCTCGATGCCATTCCGGGGTTCGAATCCGAGGTGGCCACGCTCGAATGGATCTACTTCTCTGCACTCCAGCACTCAGAGCGGCCTCCGCGCGCCTTGTACCGGCTGATGGCGACGGACCCCGACTTCTTCGTGATGTTGCTGAAGGCGCTCTATAGCAGCGAAGGTGGCAATGAGACCCCGCTTACCGGCGAAGCGCTCGAGAATGTCGAGAGGATAACATCCCAGGCCTTCCACGTTTTCGAGGATTGGTCGCGGATCCCGGGGAGCAATGACGACGGCACGATTGATGGGGCGAAACTATCGGCTTGGGTCGAACGTGCGCGCGCTGCTTCGGCCGAAGCTGACCGCGGCAGGATCGCCGACTATCGCATCGGCGTGATCCTGTCCGCCGCGCCGCGCACCGGCGGCCAGGCCTGGCCGCCCGAGCCTGTCCGCGACGTGATCGAAACGGTCGCAAACGACGATATCGACCAAGGGTTCTTGATCGGGCGCTTCAATCGTCGCGGGGTCACCACGCGCATGCCGAACGATGGGGGCGATCAGGAACGCGATCTCGCAGCGCGCTATCGTGCCGACGCCAAGGCTAGCGCGTTGCTCTGGCCGCGAACCCGCGCTGTGCTTGAAAAGATCGCCAAGGGCTATGAGGCCGATGCAGTGCGCGAGGATCAAAGCGCCGAGCAGCGCGACTGGTAATGCTCCATCCTCAAGATTTTACGCCACCCGTACCAGAGGAAGGTTCTAACATCGCTAGACATACAGTTTAGACGAACAGGAATGTCTGCCATTTTATGCTCGAGCGAAGATACCGGACATTCCGCTTCCCCCCTGATCTGCCTGTTTGCTCAATGATACAGAAGCAGACAGGCGGCAGTCGCCTCATAGGCGACATAGCCAACGGATAGTGTAGCTCCGAGAAGCGGACGTTCGATTATACGTTCCAGTCTTGGTAGGCAGTCAAAGCACGCCTCTCGATACAGCTATCTTGGCAGTCAGATAATAGTCGCCGTTATGTATGCTCCAGAAAACCCAGCATCTGCGTGGTAAAAACCTCGGTTGTATAGACATTGGAGATATGAGATGCCTCTTCTATCAACACGAAATCTGCGTTTGGAACGTAATCAGCCATCCGGAGACCAGCCTCAGACACCGACGCATCAGTCTGCGGAACCACCAGTAAATGGTCTGCCACGGACCAAAATGAACCGGCAACATTTTCCAGCTACAGCCCGAGCGGGCAAGATAGCGCAGCACATTGGTGAGCTCACGAAAATCGGTCGTCCGTTTCCAGCCGTGCCTGTTCGCATGAGGCATCAGGGGCGCTAATCGTTCCCATTCTTTATTAGTCAGGTTAGGCAGATAACGCTTCGTTCTGCGGGTGATGTCGGCCATCCAGACCCGCTGCTCTGGCGTCCAAATCCAGTGCTTGAATCACACGCCAGACTCCCTGAAAAGCCCCTCATGCTGAATTTCCAAAAGGGCTCTTAGAATCCTACACCTGCGAGATCATAATAAGATTCTATAATGCTAAACTCAGTGTCCTCAACAGTTATATCATTTTTTTTCAAACGAGTAAGCGTTTTGTTTAAGATTTTCCTATTAAAAAGCTCTTCCCGCAATGATAAATCCAAATAAGTGGATAAAACATTTATATAGAAAATTTGGCTTGGCTGCCCGTTGTAAATGGCATTTTTACCAACACTCACCGCTCGCTCTAAGCATACAATGTATTTTATGATGCTTTGTTCTTCAGTTAATCCACTAAACAAAGATCGATGCGCGGCTAAAATCGCCTCTTTTTCCCTTTGAGGAGTAAGTGGTGTTATAATAGGAAGAGTTTCACATCGTTCTATAGATGAAACATGGTTTCTATAGACATTGTTAGCATCCGAAACAAGGTTGTGAATAATCTGCACTAAAGTTGAACGCTCGGCGATAACCGCGGAATCTTTAGATATCCCATTAGAACTTTCAGCGATTATAGATGTTTTTCTGGCCGTATAAATTACTGCCAGAAGTGTAAAAACAGATATAAACGCCTGACTCCAATTAGAAATATCCCCATACCAGAGTGGATAATGATCTCCTCTTACATATTTCCGAATATAATAATAAGAGCCGATCCCTATCGGAAACAATACAGAAAACACAGCTATAAATATTTCAATAAAAATCAACCATCGATATCTTTTATTGTTCTTCAACGCACACCTCGACTCAGATTTGAGAATCTGAAAATGGTTTGCACGTCAAACCATGTTATCGCAATCCCCTAACATTAAAGCCTACTTGGAAATTGGGTATCGGATTCAAATCTATCACGGTGACGGAGCGGTCTGGAGGCTGAATATCCTTCCCAAGGTAATTTTCAAACAGGCTCTTGGAGCCTTTTGGAGAGCATTCCTGCCTAGCATAAGACTACTCATAGCGCTGTTAATCATCGTGTTCCGGTACGGGATGGTGGAGAGTGGAGACGTCCGCCTCCAAGTATCCGCTCTGCGAAGCAGACAGTCCATATCCCCCTGATTAGTCTGTCCGCTCAGTAGTGTCGGAGCAGACAGGCGGCAGTCGCCCTCATCCTCGACATACAAGGCGCGATAAAGATTTCCAAAACCGGACATGTGCGCGTGGCAAGTCCGACATACTCGCGTATGCCGTCACCGTTGTTCCCGTCTGCCAGTAATTTCCGCTCATGTGCCTCACGATGCTGCGCATATTGGTAATTATACTGTAGCAAAATGAACCGACATCTCTGGACAAACACCTGAGCGAGCGCATGGTTAAGTGGTTCAACTTGATGGAATGATGCCCCGCATGCGCCGCTGATTGACGGCGCGCTTCATCACACCTCAACGCCAGTTCAGTCCTGCGCGGCACGACGATCAAATGCGGCGCGGGCCTGTTCAAGGGCGGGACGGTTCTCGAGTGCCCAACTTGCCAGGGCTGCCAGAGGTCCTGTCAGGCTTTGCCCCAATGGGGTCAGACAGTACTCAACCTTCGGCGGGACGGTAGCATAGGCTTTGCGAGCCACCAGTCCATCGCGTTCGAGCCCGCGCAGAGTGATGGTCAGCATCCGGTGCGAGATGCCGGGGATGCGGTGCTTCAACGCATTGAAACGATGGGTGCCTTCTGAGAGATGGCCACAGACCATGACCGTCCACTTGTCGCCAATGCGTGCAATCACCTCTGCCAGGCCGCGACATTCCGCTTCTACATTTTCCATTGCTACTCCTTGGGCCGACAGGAACCTGGGTGTTCCTGACGCATGAATTCATGCGTACTTGTTAGCTTATAGGAACAAATTTATCCTAAAGAACCATAAATAACCATGGAATCTGATGATGAAAATAGGTGTGAGCGGTGCCAGCGGCCAGCTCGGTAGCGCAGTTGTTCAGGCGTTGGCGGAAACGGTTGCGGCCGAAAACTTGGTGGCGATTTCGCGCACCCCCAAGACCGATCGAACCTACGCAGGTCGCTTAGGCGACTACGACCAATCCGAGACATTGGTGGCGGCCTATCAGGGCCTGGATCGCCTGTTGTTGATTCCGGGGGCTGATCTGCGGCCGGGGATTCGTTCGCGCCAGATGTTGGCGGCCGTGGATGCCGCTGCACAGGCCGAGGTCGGTCACGTCTTCCTGTTGTCGGCAACCGGGACGCAGCGTGAGGGGGAGTCCGCCGTTGGGGCGGCGTATTGGCACAGTGAGCAGGCGTTGATCAAGAGCGCGATCCCCGCATGGACGATACTGCGTATGAGCTATTTTTCCGAGACGCTGGTCGAAGAGGTGCGGATGTCTTTGACGGCAGGCGGGCTTGCGATGCTTGAGGACAGCCGCGTCAGTTTCGTTTCGCGCGGCGACGTGGCCAAAGCTGCCGCCGCCGCATTGACCAGCGAGGGCCACGAGGGCGCCATATATCAGCTGACAGGCTCTGAAGCCCTGCGTGGTGAAGCGGTCTGCAGACTGGTCGCGCAGCAGATCCAGCGGCCCTTTGCCTTGAACGTTATGCCCGCCGAGGTGTTGCGAGCCGGGTTGCTCAAAACGGGTCTGCCTGACGTGGTTGCCGATGCCGTGGTATCGATGAAGGCGCGGCAGGCGCGTGGCGCCTACGACATCGTCAGCGGTGACATCGTGCGTTTGACCGGAGGCACGCCATGTTCCCTGGCCGAGATTCTGGCGAGTACCGCCGGAGGACTGGGGCAGTCGTAGCCCCGCACTTGCTGGGTTCTTTGCTGCGCCAGTCGACGAAGGCTCCGCACCACCGGTGCAAGTAGGCTTGGAATTGCGGGTACATGACCACGTTGGAGGCGTAGTTCAGCAGGAGGTCAGGTCCAACTGGATGTCGGCGTTGCCAGGGCACTCGACCAGATGGCTTTCCAGGGCGATGGCGTCCCGGGCGGCTAGCAACTGTGTTTGAGCGGCCTCTCGTCACAATCACCAACGCTATCCTCAAAAGCGGAGTGCCATGGCGCATTAGCTCCGCCGCTCAAACACTGTTGCTGATTCAGACCGTCACGAGGCTCAACGAAAGTGCTATTCCTCTCACTATCGAACCGATCGCGTGCCGTTCTGAATGCTGCAGCGTTGTCAATAATCCACCGCCAAAGAGGCATCATTCCTACGAGCAGCCCCTTTCCCAACGGAGTGAGAGTATAATCCACCCGTGGCGGAACCTCACCATAATCACGGCGAATAATAAGACCGTCGCGTTCTAACTGACGAAGAGAGCGCGTCAACATACGCTGCGTAACCCCATCAAGCCGCCGCGCCAGCTCTGCGTGCCGGAGAGTACCAGCAACACCGAGAATATGGACAATACCGAGTGACCATCTGTTGCCGGCATGCGCAAGCACTTCTCGCTTCAACCCGCCATCATCGTCACTGAGAGCAGCACAGGCTGCCTGCGACTGAGCCATCACGGCATCGAAGTCCAGATTATCGAACGGTATCACTCGTGTACCTTCTTCGTTTTCCCACATCGCGTCTTATTTTAACTTCATAACCATAAGGAATTCCTGATGCCAGCGATGAAGACCCCTGTCATTGAAACCCTTGTCATCGGCGCCGGAGAGCTTGGTCAGACCGTCATCACCGGCCTGCTTGAACAGAACCCGGAATGCACTCGGTCAATCAGCGTTCTTCTCAGACCATCAAGCGGAAGCACCAGAACAGATATTGCGCGACAATTAAAGCAAAAAGGCCTGAAGATCGTTTATGCCGATCTCGCGACGGAAACGGTAGATGGCCTCTCCGTCCTCTTCGCCAAGTTCAATACGGTTATATGTTGTACCGGGTTTGTTGGTGGTTCCGGTACACAGCGTAAAATTACCAGTGCTGTCCTTAAAGCTGGGGTGGACCGTTATGTGCCGTGGCAGTTTGGTGTCGATTACGATGTTGTTGGACGTGGCAGCGGGCAGCCAGTATTTGATGAGCAATCAGACGTAAGGGACCTGCTGCGCGGTCAATCTGCGACCCGATGGATAATCGTTTCGACAGGAATCTTCACCAGCTTTCTGTTTGAGCAAGCTTTCGGTTTGGTGGATCTTCAAGGTGCCAAGGTTCGCGCACTTGGCAGTTGGGATAACCGTCTGACGGTGACCACTTCCGAAGATATAGGACGACTTACAGCGAGCATCCTCGCCCATAAACCGCCGATCCAGAACGAGGTGGTTTACGTTGCCGGGGATACGTTCTCCTACGCTCAACTCGCCGAAAAAATGGAGCACTATTTTGGCCGCCCTGTCATTCGGGAACTGTGGGATATGGATAGGCTACGCGCAGAAGTCGCCGCACACCCTGATGACGGAATACGGAAATATCGTCTTGCGTTCGCACGCGATACTGGCGTGGCATGGGACAAGAAGCAGACTTTCAACGCTTTACAGGGCATTGAAGTAACCGACGTCATGACCTGGCTAAAACACCAGCAAAGTCTTGTAGCTTAAACCACTCACTGTTTGCGACATCTTAATTCCGGGAGGCACAAGGTCAGCATCAATCCTAACCATCAGCCCTTGGTTTACTTGCAGAGCGTGGCCGGAGCATGGTGCGCTGCAAGCCTCTGATGGAAGTCGGCATGAAGTGCTGCAAGTGTAATCTGGCCAAAACGCGCGAGAAGTTGGGCCTTAACATCCGCAAGGACGCCGCTCATTGCGTCGTTAACGGCTTCCTCAACAAGGCATTCAGTCTTTTCACTTCGGTTCCCTATGGCGAATAATCTTGGGCCATCAAGAGCCTCGTAGATATCTCGCAGCGTTACCTGATCCAACTGGCATGAAAGCGTCCACCCCCGCCATGACCTTTCTCGGAGTGCACATATCCATGCTCACGCAGACCACCCATAAGACGTCGCACAACCACGGGATTAGTGTTAAGGGCGCGAGCCAGGGCTTCTGACGTCATGGGACCACCTGCTTCTGCCATATGCAGGAGTACGTGGAGCACACAGGATAATCTGTTATCTTGTCTCATGTAACTTCTTGTGTTGCTAGAGTGCGATTTCGTTAGTATATCATGAAACTCGAAAAGTGACATGAAGGTGTGTGAGAACACTCTTACTTCGAGGACATGCTGTATGAATTTGCTCGAAATTCTGACAGTCGGCGTCGTGGCGACTGCCGCATCCGATATCTGGCAACAAGCCCAGAAACCATTGACTGGAATTCCTGCAGCCAACTGGCCTGTCACGGGCCGCTGGGTCATAGGGTGGCGCGACGGCAGGATCTATGATCCAATGATTGGAAAAAGACCCATCCTGAAAGGAGAGGCAGTTGTCGGCTGGGCATTTCATTATCTGATTGGTGCTATTTATGCTGCACTGTATCTCAGTTTTGTGACTGTCATAGCAGAGACAGTCCCCACATTGTTGAATGGTCTGATCTTCGGACTGATTACGCTTTTAGCGCCATTTCTGTTTATGAAACCTGCTTTGGGCGGCGGTTTTTTCGGACTTAGGGCTCCCAATCCTGAAAAAGGACTATTTCTCAGCATCAGCGCTCATGCCGTTTTCGGAATTGGCTTGTATTTAGGTGAACTGTTCTACCAAAGTCTTTTTTGAACCTTTATTTATTTAATGAGTGCATTTTTCTATAATTACGAGGACTGAGACCGGTTACTCTGCGGAAGACCTGAGCAAAATGACTTGGGCTTTCGTATCCAGTTTCCAAGGCAATCTCGATAATGGAAAGACTGGTCTTGCGAAGCATTTCTGATGCCTTCTGGACGCGGTGCTGCATGAACCAGCCAGACGGGGTTTGTGCTGTGGTTGCACGGAATGAACGACTGAAATGAAAACGGCTCATCCTACACAGCGCAGCGAGGGCATCCAAATCAAATGGTTCAGCCAGATGTGCTTCCATATGCTCAAGAACTCTGCGAAGTTTCCATGTCGGCAAGAGGGTGGATCTTGGCTTTGTCTCACTTTTGGTGTCAGCATACTGTCTTAGTAGATGAACTGTTAGACTTTCCAGAAGACCATTTACAAATAAGGGATTTGCAATGGCGGGAGATTGCATTTCAGCTACCAGACCACTCAAAATGCCTGATATAAAAACGTCCTGTCCTCCCGAGACATCCCGCATTCGAATACGAGAGGAGTTCAGATTTAATGACATGGCGGCTCGGTTAATAAGCTCAAGTCCAAGATAGAGATGCAACACTTCAAAACAAGTGTTTCCCTTGCCCTGCCACCGCATCAGATAGGGTGTGTCCGTCTGCGTGAGGTAAAATGTTCCTGCTCTTGCCTTGCTCTGTTCCCAAGGCCCTATCAGTTCACGCTCTTCAATATTTGCTTCTCCGCGGAGAACCCAAACAAGCAGGGGTTCTGCGACGGCAGGTACAAGAATTTCGTCTTCTTGTACCGGGCGAGTGAATATCTGGACGTCAACATCCTTCCAGACATCCCCTTCACTTTGCGCGACTTTCTTCCCGGGGAGAAGTTGCTCCAGTGTCAAACTGGCAGCACGCCGAGAAGGAAGGCAGGACAAAACCATCTGCTACACTCTCTCATTTCCATGCGCGACTATCTATAGCGCAAAATCGCGATAGTTTCAGCAAGAAGCCATGAGAGATATCTTCTGGCATAATTTACATCTCCTTCGACAATGAAGGCCGATTGAAGGCTCGTCGTGTGGAGAAGATTATGAATATTGCAGGAAAGGTTGCTCTGGTGACCGGAGCATCCAGTGGCATTGGTGCGGCAACAGCGCGCAAACTCGCAACAGAAGGAATCACAGTTGGCCTGGCGGCACGTCGTCATGATCGCCTGGAAACGCTTGTCAGTGAGATTACCAAGGCTGGCGGTCACGCTATTCCTCTGGTGACGGACGTTACTGATCTTGTCTCGTGTCAAGAAGCGGCAAAGAGCTTGATCGCCCAATTTGGAAGGATTGATGTTCTGGTCAACAACGCGGGTCTAATGCCCCTATCCAGCGTTGACAGCCTGAAAGTGGACGAATGGCAGCAGATGGTGGACGTCAATATATCCGGTGCTCTCAATGCAACGGCAGCCGTTCTTCCGCAGATGATCGCACAGCATTCGGGTCATATTTTCAACATGTCCTCGATTGCAGGCCGGAAGGTCTTTACGGGTCTCGCCGTTTATTGTGCCACCAAGGCTGCGGTGACAGCGTTTTCAGACGGCCTAAGAATGGAGATCGGACCAAAGCATAATATCCGCGTTACCTGCATTCAGCCGGGAGCCGTAAAATCAGAGCTTTACGATCACATTACAGATGCTGATTACCGCAAACAGATGGATGACCTTGCAGCGTCCATGACCTTTCTCGAGGGCGAGGACATAGCAGACAGTATCCTTTTTGCTCTGAAATCACCTGCACGTATGGATGTTGCAGAACTGTTTGTTCTTCCGACTGAACAGGGATGGTGAACAGGAACTGATTGCCAACTGAGCTTAGGAGTCAGGCACCCTACCGTCGAAAAGAGGCTTCAGGCTGGAAAGCCTCTTGAAGCTCGGTCACAAAGACCCGCAGCTTTGGTGTCATAACCGGACCTGCGTTATAGAGCAGGTGCACGGGCCTGTCCGGAACTTTCCACCTGGGCATAAGCCGGACAAGCCGTTTGCTTTTAATATCTGGAAGCAGAGCCTGCTCATATCCCAGCAGAATGCCATCGCCACCAAGAGCTGCAGAATGCAGAACACTTGAATCATTACTGATTATCTTCCCGGACACGGTGACAGGTCGCGTAACGCTCCCCTGAGAAAGGTGCCACGTGGTTACAGGGCCGCCGGAGTTTTCATATAGGAGACACTCGTGGCGCATCAGATCTTCGGGCTGCCCTGGAAAACCGTGTTTTTCCAGATAGGTTTGAGCCGCGCAGATGACCCGACGATAGGCCGTCAAAGGACGACTGACCGCTGTAAGGTCCGTCTCCAGTTCACCAATTCGGATCACAGCCTCATGACCATCCATTGTGGGGTGAACCAGTTGGTCTGTCAGGGATAAATGCACTTGAATTTCTGGGTATCTTTTTTGAAAACTGTGAATAAATGATAGAAATACCGTTCGCCCGAAGGTGACTGGGACGCTGACAGATAATGTGCCGCGCGGTGTGCCAAGCGTATTGGCTGCCAGACTGTCAGCTCGTTCAGCAGCCTGCAGAACAAGCCGACATTGCTCGCAATAGAGCCGTCCTGTTTCAGTCAGACTTTGCCGACGTGTCGTTCGATGCAACAGGCGAGCACCAAGGTGATGCTCCAGAGCCTCTATATGCTTGGCGACCATCTGCGGCGACAAAGTCAGATGCTGGGAGGCCGCAGCAAAGGACCCCAACTCCACGACCTTGATAAAAATCTTCATGCTGGTTAACCGGTCAAGCATTCATCATCCTCAGTTGTGACTGATGTCTCGTATCGACAATTTATCCAGCGAAAAAGAGGAATATGCTGAAGGCTTCGAGTGATTGGCAAGTCCAGTTCTGATGGAGACTTTCGAAATGCCTGTTTATCTTGTGCGCATGGACCACCCTGACGGCGAGGGATGGGGACAGCATGTCGCAGCACACGTGTTGTATCTCAGGCACCTTATTCAGGAAGGCAGCCTGCTGGCCTCCGGTCCGTTGAAAGGGACCCCATTGCGCTCCGGCTTTCTGATTATGAAAGGTGCCAATCGGCAGGAGATTGACGTAATGATTGCCGGTGATCCCTTCGCATTAGAAGATTTGATTTACGATCTGCGCATTGAAGAATGGGATCCTCTGTTTGGTTGCCTTTCAGATCATGCGACAGGGGCTCTCCCGCAAGAATTGAAGTCTATTTTTCCTTGATGGCGACAGTTCTGTATTTTTTAAGAAATAAAAACGAGAGGGAGCCTTATGCTTCTGAACGATCTTCAGTGGTATACTGTGGGGGATGCCCGTATTCTAAAAATACAGGATCTGACGCTGGCAGAACTCTCTCCAGAACAGTTGTTTCCAGATTGGGACGAAGCAAAAGCTCTTCAGATTTGCCCCCGACTACCTGAAACGCTGGATAGTTCAGAAACGAAAGTCCTTTTGAGCGTTCATAGCTGGCTTATTGAGGATCGCGGTCGAAAAATTCTCATTGATACGGGAGTTGGAAATAACAAAGCCCGACCTGCGGCCCTGTATTTCGATCACTTGCAGACTGTGTGGCTTGAAAATCTGATGCGCGCTGGTGTCAGTCCAGAAGACATCGATTTTGTTCTTCTTACCCATCTGCATGTTGATCATGTCGGGTGGAATACACGCCTGCAAAATGGGATCTGGGTTCCGACCTTCCCAAATGCCCGATATGTCTTTTCTAGGGCCGAATATGATTTTTTTAGCAATCCGGCTCATGATAGCATCCGCAATAAAACCAGTTTCATGACACGCATTGATAGCGTTGATCCGATTATCTCGGTGGGTCTCGCAGATCAGATTGACGTAGACGGATCCGAAGTTCTTGAAGGAATTTCCTTTCATCCCACACCTGGGCATACGCCACATCATGCATCTGTAGTGCTGAAATCAGGGATGGAGCGTGCGCTCTTCACGGGTGATGTCATGCATCACCCCATTCAGGTGTGTTTTCCGGAGTGGAGTGCTGTCTTTGATGCAGACCCTCAGACAGCCATCATATCACGCAAATGGGCTTTGAATTACGCTGTCGAACACGATGCGGCATTATTCACATCGCATTTTCCGATAACATCGGCTGGAAGAGTGATGACGTCCGACCAGGAAAGGGGTTGGTCTTTCCTCTAGGGCTGGCATTATGTCTGCTGTTCACCTCGTTCTATTCCTTTGCGGACATTCTGCTTTCCCCCCCCTAATCTGCCTGTCCGCTCAGTGATGCAGGAGCAGACAGGCGGCACTCGCCGTATGTCAGACACGTGAGATAGCGGTTTGATTTCCGCATAACGGACACGGGCAGCACAATCTCTCTCGGGCTAGTTGGGCCGATTACTGACAGCCCGGTTTGGAGCAGAAAACGAGATAATCTGCCGTTGGCGAAGGGGACGCACCAGTGGGTGACAACTAAAAATAGACATAGGCCTACGAAGCTGCGTTATTTTCTATCGGCGCGAGGATTGGACAAGATCATCATTAAATTCGAAGGAAAAAGTAACGACGTCAGCATAGAGACCCAGATTTGAACATGCCACTTAAGGCCGTCCAGTTCACCTGAAACGGCACGAGCCAGATCACACTCCAGAATGAGCAAACTGTTTCACAGCTGCAAGATATGAACCAGATTGAAATGAAAATTTTCTAGCAAAGCAGGAATAATCATTTATAAATATATTTTCCGACGCATTGAAAAAAATGTTGATAACAAATAATTTTAATTTTATTATTAAAATATTAAAAAAGGAATGTGTCAGTGACTAACATAGAAAAAATTCAGAAAAATCTGATGAATATTGAAAAAAGAGCTGAAAAAGTAGATGATGCAAAGCTAAAAGAAACATTTGTTAATGCCACACCACTTCTTGATGTTGTGTCAACAAGTCATAATCAGATAATTTTCGGTCGTAGAGGAACTGGGAAAACACATCTTTTGAAGTATATCTCAGATTTGATGAGAGAAAATGGTGACCTAGACGTTTATATAGATTTGAGAACCGTTGGGTCGAATGGATCTATTTATAATGATGAGAATTTGTCTACGTCTGAGAGAGCGACACCGTTATTGCTGGATGTTTTGCAGAACATTCATGATAGTCTTTTAGGCATAATTGTTAGTGATGAAATGTATGATTTGGGAAAGCTCGGCCCATTATTGGATGCATTTGCCGATTCTTGTTCTGCGGTCAAAGTTGTTGGTACCGTCGAGACATACGAAGAAAAAATGAATGATACAAAACAAGAGGACAAATTATCACTTGGGGCAAATGCTGATTTCAAATCATCTTCATTGAAGGGTGGGTTTTCTTCCACGGAAACAATTAATAAATCCGAAAAAAAAACGGAGAAAAAAACTGGAAGTCAACGATACTATGTGAATTTTGGAGATGTACAAAGGACGTTAAAAAACATTATTAATACAATACATGGAAAAAAAATATATGTATTTCTTGATGAGTGGAGTGAGGTGCCTATTATTTTGCAACCATACCTTGCCGATTTGATTAGGCGATGCATTATTCCTTTGAAAAATATCACAGTGAAAATTGCAGCTATAGAGCATCGGTCTAACCTATCAATATCGAAAGGCAATGGAGAATATATTGGTCTCGAATTGGGGGCAGATATTGGAGGGGATGTTAGTCTAGATGACTTTATGGTCTTTGATAATGATTCAAAACGATCTGTGCAATTTTTTTCAGACTTATTATTTAAACACTACAAAGCATCAATAGAAGAAAACGAAAAAATATCCAATTCTGTAGATTTTATACAAGCTCTATTTACTCAAAATAGTGCATTCGAGGAGTTTGTTCGCTCATGTGAAGGCGTGCCACGCGACGCAGTTTACATGATCTCTATGGCTGCCAGAAAAGCGTTTAACAGAACTATCAATATACACGATATTAGAATTGTTGCTAGAGATTGGTATTCTCGAGATAAATCGCAAATACTTAGGACTATGCCGGCACTGAATGATTTATTAACATGGATTATAGAAGAAGTTATTGGAAAACGGCGGTCACGTGCGTTTCTGTTAAAAACAAACGAGCGACATAAATTGATCGATTCCCTCTTTGATGCCCGTTTAATACATATTCTAAAGAAAAATATATCTTCTAATGACACTCCAGGTGTGCGTTATGATGTATATAAACTCGATTACGGCTGTTATGTAGATCTAATTTCAAGTAGTAAAGCACCTCGAGGTTTATTGCTGCAAGGAGACACTCCAGAAAATATAGAAGATGATGGTGAGTTTGAAAGCTTCAATCATCTGGATGTTCCTCCAGACGATTATCGATCAATAAGAAGGGCTATTTTAGATTTATCAAAATTTGATAGCCACGCAGAACAGGCTTAAATACTATTACTATTTTGGCAGAATCTCTTGTGGGGACCGAAGTAGAAGGTTTCCACAGTCTGGATATTGTCCGATAGATGGCCGCAGTATGCGATCAAGAATAGTCTGTCGTTGTTACTGGCAGACTGGGGTGTCGAAGTAGACCAGTGACGCTTGTTTCCGCCCGACCCCCGTGAGGTGCCAAGACTGGAGATAAGACGTAGGCCATCATGGTCATAAGAGCGTGTCGGTACAGGCCTGTCCATGATCGCGCCTCAAGGTAATGGAGGCCCAGTTCCTCCTTGAGTTGCTGATGTGTTATTCGCAGACTCATCCGGCTTTGATCGCAGCGGTCAGTGGCCTAAGGGCTGTGTCAGCAGGCAGGTTGTGCAGATAGCATTTCCGTTCTCCGATGGAACGGTGCTCACCAATAAGCTAGGGCGTGTCGTCAGTTAATTCCGATGATGGCGGAGACGAGTTGCACTGCTGCGAGGAAGGTCGATTTCAGTTTGTCGTAGCGTGTTGCAATGCCCCTGAACTGCTTCAGCTTGGCGAAGAAGCGTTCGATTTCGTTTCTGTTTTTGTAGAGCTGGAAGCTGATTTTCCGTGGATTGCGTCGGTTTTTCCTTGAAGGGATAACCGGTGCGATCTGCCGTTCTTCGAGCTTTTCGATAAGCGGGCCAGCATCATAAGCCTTGTCGGCAATGATGGCTTCGGGGCCGACTTCGTCCAGCAAGGGGTCTGCTTCCGTGATATCCGCTCTCTGCCCGGGCGTCAGGGATAGCATCACAGCCTTTCCTGCGGCATCGACAACAGCGTGGATTTTTGTGGTCAGTCCGCCACGGGACCGTCCGATGGCCTGATCTGCGCCCCTTTTTTACGGGCGCCGGCGCTATGCTGGTGAGCACGGACTATCGTGCTGTCGATCATCATGTATTCGTTGTCGTGGTCAGCCGCCAGATTCCGGAAAATACGCTCGATCACACCGCTTTCGCACCAGCGGCGCAGTCGCCGATGGACGTTCTTCCAGTCTCCAAAACGGGTCGGCAGATCACGCCAGGGAATGCCTGCGCGGTAGCGATACAGAACCGCTTCCACAAACAAACGGTTATCCGTGGCCGTACCGTCAACGTGGCCCTCACGACCCGGGAGAAGGTCTTTTATCCGAGCCCACTGATCATCGCTCAGACCATACCGTCGCATCTCTGTATCTCCCCGAAAAACAGAGAGAAAACATCACAGATCAAACAGGAGTACAAGCCTCATGCCACTCCCCCCTAACTGACGACACGCCCTAGGCTCATTCCCCGGGCATATGCATGGGCCATGCGACCACCGATACGTTGGGCTGGACCACATGCAACGCGTATTTGTATAGTTGCAAAGTAGGCTGCCAGGCAACCTTGGGTCCCAAGATGCCAACTGATCCTGCGCCATGTGGCAGTTTCCAATATCTTATGGGGAGGAACAGAGTGCTGATCCGGTAACGGATGCAGCCGAGATGGTCCTCGAATTCGAGGACTTGCATGCTGACAAAGCGTTCGACAGTACCACCATCATCGCTGAACTCGACAAAAGGGAAGATACGGCTGTCATTTCCCATCCCCCAAGGCGCTCCAGGCTGCAGCCACTAGATCGGGAAATGTATAAATGGCGACATCTGATCGAGAACTTCTTCTGCAAGCTCAAGGAGTTCAAACAGATCGCAATGCGCCAATAAAACCGACCTTCCGTTTCCCCCCCCCCTGAACTGCCTGTCCGCCCAAGGAACGTGAAGCGGACAGGCGGCAGACGCCTCATCTCAGGCATAATTATCAGTATAATGAATTACGAAAAGCAGACGTCGGCAAAAGACAACGAACTTCATGCGTGATCTGCAGGAAGATTCACGCTCTCGTCATCCATCGGATGCATTTCTGCGCCCATGTGGCGTCTGGATTGTGGTCGCATAATTCCGATGTCCTCCGATTATTACGGTAGACAGGAAATCACACAGTACGCATCAAAACTAGCGGATATATAGAACCCATCCATTGTCTGCATGGCAGTCATATGCAGATTGTCGCAGATCAAAGTGTTGCTGACATTAACGACATTGGCTAGAATAAATAAAAAGTCATTAATTGCGGTGTAAATTTTAAAGAAATGATTAATTTTAAGAAGATTTCAGATCTAGATAAATTTAATTATATAATAGGCGATAATGGATCTGGGAAAAGCTTATTTTTAGCGAATAAAGCCACTGAATTATCTTTATGCCGTCCAGTAATAGTAATTTCTTTTGGAACCTTTGATAAATTCACGTATGGGTCTCGTCCCAAAATGACGGCAAATGGCTCCTATACATATCAAGGAAACCGTACCGTTGGTAACGGAATTCATAACGGCACCATGTCTGCAAATGTTGTCATTTTATATACGAAAATCATAAATAAAAAACGCTTAAAAAACATAAATGATTTTTTAGAATCAATTGGATTTGATAAAAGAGTTGGTATTTCTTACAGAGAAACCAAATCAAAAAGTCAATATCGATTTGATATGGTAGATTTAAATGCGAGTTACATAAAAAATAACCATGAAATTCTCAGTGCAAAAGAAAAGCCTTTCGAAGGAGTATTTTATAAAAAAGGACAGCATTTTTTGTTCTCGAGTTTGAGTTCTGGAGAGCAGCTCATTATTTCGACCGCCTTAAAAATCATTGCCAATTCACAAGATGATGCATGTTTCTTCATTGATGAGCCTGAGATTAGTCTACATGTTGAGTGGCAAGTAAAATGGCCAGAAAAATTCCAATCTTTGCTTTCGATAGATTCAAACACCACTGCCTATATTGCGACACACTCACCGGTTATTATATCTAGCGCCCTTAAGTCTGGAGCGAATTGTTTCTATATGAAAGAAGGAGATCTTATCAAAATAGATGAAAATGACTTCAACGTAGAAGGAATTATATTCAACGAATTCAATACGATCACTCCGGATAATAAATATTTATACACTGAGTTAGCCGATGTTATCTCTTCTGCGGTAGAAAAATTGAGCACAGGAGGCGCATCTGCGCCTGAAGAGGTGCGGAAAGATTTTGAGAAATTGAAAGAGAAAATTTCTAATACCTCCAAAACAATGGCGAGCGCTGATGCAGCAAGCAAAACGATCAAGGATTTTGAATTAGCTATTGAAGATTTAATTCGACTTTCTGAAGATTTGATCTAAATTGTGTGGGTTTATTTAAAATGTATGACGATCTCTTAGACGAAATAAAAAATGTTTATAAGGAAAACCAAAAAAAAAGACGTGATGCTATTTCAATTTTCGCCTCGGGATATTTTTCTCGAGCACAGGCGAACGAACAGCGACTGTGGTCAAAATTATATGACGATACGCCTTTGGGGCCAAAAGTTCACAATGGCATCCGGAACTATGTTTTAAAAACTAGCGTACGATGTGCGTATTGCCAAGATCGCATATTCCACAATGCCAACTTTAACATTGACCATGTTCTTCCTAGCGCGATCTTTCCACAATTTACATTTACTCCCCAAAATCTGGTGGCAGCTTGCGTAACATGTAATGCGATAAAAAAAGAGACAAATTTCTATACCGCTACTAGTTGCATGTCCCAATATCCTCTGGCCAACTATTCGTGGGGAAGCTTTCATCCAAAGCTCCATCTATATAATGATCATATCCGAATGATTTTTATACATACCAATCATTTCGCAGTTCGAGCTTTCATGGGTAAGTCACCCGAAGGAGTAAACTTATGTAAAAACTTTCTTAAGGAAGTTACAGAGTTTACTACTAAATCGCCTGCAAACCCTAGTATAGCACATGCGGTAGATTCATTGCAAAATTTCATTTCATCATATGCAATACAACCAGGCACTAATTTACAGAACATCCTCAACCAACTCATTAAGTACGTTTAAATATTTATTGAATTTTTATGAAAATTTATCTTGCCTAATCCGCTGTTTGAAAAATCACGGGTGAGCGTTTCCGCGCATGAGATTGGCCCCATGGCAACGAGAATCATGGCCCTTGAAGCGTCGATGCGACGCTCGTAATCCCGGACCAGACGCCGGCAGCTTGTCATCCAGCCGAAGGTTCGCTCCACGACCCACTGGCACCTCAACGTCTCTCACGCCCTCGCGGCCGCGGATGATCTCAAGGACGAAGTAGAGATAGGGTGCCGTCGGCGCACAGATGCTACCCATGGCCAACACCGGCGGATGGCATCCAGAATTATCTTTGCTCCGGCACTGTCTGAGATGTCGGCTGGATCAGGTTCATCATAAGGAGGAGCGATTCTGTATCTACAACATCTACAACATCTATAACGTCTGTTATCCTGTAATCGTTCCTAGATAGCAGACGTTCGGTTCCCCCCCCCAGTTTGGCCGCTTGAGTCGCACTAACTAAGACAAAATACTGGTGCCAAAAATTAGCAGCTCGTGAGTCGCGCCAATTAGGGAAACCGACATACGCGCTTATCGTTCAGACTGGCAGCATTTTCTGAGCTGGTGTGAACACACAGGCTTTCAGGCCCTGCCTGCCACCCCGGCCACAATCCAGAGGCGTCTGGCCGCCATCGCCAAGGCGCATCGCTTTGGGGCTCATCCCTGGGACAGCGGGCATCGCGATCTTCAAGGTCCCCTGCGGGGTGTGCTCAGACGGCAGAAGCGTCCGCGTAAAAAAGCCGGGGCTCTGCGCCTTGCCCATATCCAGCGTCTGGTGGCCACCTGTGGTGGGGATCCCTGCGGGGTCAGGGACAGAGCGTTATTACTCATCGGCTTTGCAGCCGCGCTGCGCCGGTCAGAACTGGTTGCCTTGCGCATGACCGATCTGGCTGAAACCGATGATGGTCTCGCCCTGACGGTGGCCAGCAGTAAAACCGATCAGATCGGGGAGGGGGTGACGATTGGCCTGCCCCGTGGGGCCCATGCGGCCACCTGCCCGGTGTATGCGTTGCGGGCCTGGCGGGCGTTGGTACGCCAGGCAACTGGCCCGGTCTTTCGTAAGGTCGAGGCGCGGGGTCAGATCGGGGATCGGGCGCTCCATCCCGATGCCGTGCGCCAGATCCTTCACAGGCGAGCCGTGCAGGCCGGGTTCAGTGACGAGGACATGCAGACCCTCAGTCCCCATGGGTTGCGGGCTGGCTTTATCACGGAAGCCTATTATGCGGATGTACCCGAAGCCGACATCCGTGAGCATGTCCGCCATCGTGACCCCCGTACGACACAGGGGTATATCCGCACAGAACGCCGTCTACGGCACAGCCCGGCTGGAAAGCTCGGCCTGTGAGCCAGGAGGAGCGTGTTTTGTCCCTCCCCTGGGACCATCTGCCAGCCCCTGGAAAGCGTACCCGCCCGCCAGAATCCCCACGCCGGAAAGCCCCGCAAGGGCGTCGGGTCTGGGACAGGACATCTGTTCCCGATGATCCTGATGGCTGGATCAGCCACCAGCTGAGCGTGCAGGGGCCAGTCCAGAGCCTACGCTCTTTTGAAGAGGCTGCCCGCGGGCCGGGTCTGATCCCCTGGGTATTTGACAGGCAGCGGCAGGAAGAAGACCTCTTTGCTCTGCTGGCGCGTGTTCCCGTGGCGCAGCGTGGGCTCTCGGTGCGGGAATGTCATGCACTGGCGCGTCAGCTTGCGCAGAGTGCCGCCCGTGCCAGGGCGCATGACATGGCCCGCCGGGCAGAGGGCATGTCCTGCCCGCTTGATCTCAACCGCCTGTTGCCCGTTCCGCATGATCTGCTGGAAGCGGGAGAGACAGACCCCAAAGCCCTTGCCTGGCTGCGTCAGCACTGGGGGGTCGCCTCATCCCTGCGGCGTGTTGTCAGGCGGAACAGGCCGGCACACCATCCTGCTGTACCCAAAGGGCAGGGGATGGCAGACTGGAGTTTTTACAGCCTGGGCGGCTCTCCTGATGCAGCGATCATCCAGTGCCAACAGAGGTGGGGTGATCTCACGTTTACTCTCACCGTTGCGCCGGTAGTCTGATGGAGGAGCCCGGCTCAACCCTGCTGGCACTGGAGGAGGGTGAGGGCTGGAGTTTTGCCGAGGGGAGAAGTGACCAGCTCCTGACCCGTTTCGAGGCCCTTGTTGCTGACCCAAGCCGCACGGTTCTGGAAAAGGGAACCTGGCTGGTTGCTCTGACCCGTCTTGTCCTGCGCTGGTCACAGGATCTCATAGCCTCTCTCGACCATGCAGAGATCGAGCGCGCAACGCCGCCTGACCGACCCTCACCAAGGGCTTTGGGTCAGTCCCGTGCAGAGGACCGGGCTCTGGCCGCCTGGCTCAACGCGCGCCCTATACTGGGACGGGATGTGTTTGTTGCCAGCACGCCGTCTGCACAGCCTCATGCGGAGACGAGCCTTGCAGCGTTTCTGGTGGCAAGCCTGGTTGCTTTTGAAGGCCGGGCCGGGTCTGCTGCAGAACTGCCTGTCTGGCGGATAATGCCGCTTGATTTTCCGGACCTGGCACTCGCCCGTGAGCAGGTGCTGCGTCTGCTGGAAAAGGCGGCCCGAGTGCCCCTGGCATCAGTCACGGAAACTCTGGAGAGGTTGCCTGAGAGTAAAAACCGGCACTCCGGACATTTGCACAGACGGGCAACACTTGCAGGATCATTCCTCGCCAGTCTGGAGTTGGCCAAACAGGGCGAGGCCGCGCTGACGCAGGATGGGCTCTTTGCAGAGGTGTTTATCGAACGGGTGAACACTTCTGAACTGCGGGACTCGAACCCGCTCCTACCTGAGGACTCAGGCTTGCAACACCTTGAAAAGACAGCGGATAATGACACGCGGTCTTCTGGTTGAATTTTCTGCCTTCAATTCTGGTCAAACACTCTGGGGGCGTCAAGCCAAAAGAGAGAAGGGGTTATGTATAGCGTGAAGCTGGCTCGTTCAAAAAAGAGGATAGCGAGCCGTGCAAACCAGCGGATACGTTGTGTCGCGATGGTTTGCAAACTGGTCAGGGGGAGAGCCTTGTTCTCTCCTGTGAACCCCCTCTAGATGTCAAAGATGAGGGAGAGGGCGGAATGTCTGATGTGACGAAGTGGGAATATAAAAATTGATCTTTGTCCCAGGATTTAGTATCAATGATAGTAGATTGAATTTCATTTCTGTTTGGAATTCAAAGCTTTCTGTAATTATTATAACCTTTATTTGAAAAATTTAATGAAAGTCGGGTTTATGGCATATCTTGAAGAAGTATTTCGTCTATCGGGCGTACCGACGATCACATTTGTTGAGCCAGAGCGGTATGCTGAAATAAAAGTTTCAATGCGTACCGCTGGACGTTGTATGGTTTTAGAAGGACCATCTGGAATTGGGAAAACTACTACTGTTACTCGCGTTCTCGCTGAATTAAAAATCGTCGATTCTGTTACATCTTTGAGTGCTCGTCGAGCTGCCGACATTGAGGTAATTGATGCCCTACCCGAGATGCATGACATTGGCACAGTAATAGTGGATGACTTCCACCGGTTAGGGGATGCCACAAAGCAAAAACTCAGCGACTTCATGAAAGTACTTGCTGAAACTGAGAATACTCAATCAAAGTTGATTCTAATTGGCATCAATAAGGCAGGGCAGCAACTGGTCAAATTCGCCCACGATCTCGGCCTTCGGATTGATATTTTTCGGCTGGAAACAACTCCAAATGATATATTAAAAAAGGTTATAGAGAAAGGAGAAGCTGCCCTCAAAGTAAAAATACCCACACTGGATGACTTGGTGCGTATATCACAAGGAAGTTTTCAGATAGTCCAACTCTTATGTTATAAGATGTGTATTCTGAATGGTATCACTGAGACACAGGGCGGACTTACAGAAATCAAAACATCACTTAACGCCGCTCTGGAAGATGTGATGATTGATCTCTCGCGGCAATTTAAAGATGCTGCCATAACATTTGCACGAGGTTCTCGGTTGCGAAAAGAGGGACGTGCACCTTATCTTCATATCTTGCGCTGGCTCTCTGAAAGCAACGAGTGGTCGCTTGATTTGCAGGAAATGATGACAAAGCATCCTGAAATGAAGAGCAGTATCAGTCAGGTTATAGAAAAGGGTTGGTTACAAGCCTTACTGAATGATCCGGAAAAGATTGATATTTTATCGCCATATTTCTATTTTGAACCCTCGACAGGCATTCTAAGTGTGGAAGACCCAAAACTAATATTTTATCTAAAAAACGTTATTTGGAGAGTATTCACTGAGCAAGTCGGATATAAAGGTAATTATTTCTACAATAAATATGACTTTGCTTTCTCTTTTGCTGGGGCTGATCGCGATCTTGCAGAGAAGCTCTACGAAAGCCTAACCGCGCGAGAAGTTTCGGTATTCTATGATGAGAGTGAACAGCACCGCATCATAGCACAGAACGTGGAAGATTATCTGGCACCGATCTATAGGAGTGAAGCGAAATACGTAGTAGTAATTCAATCTCCTGATTACCCGACACGCATTTGGACAAAATTTGAAAGTGATCAGTTCCGCGAGCGATTTGGTCGCAACGAAGTAATTCCTATCAGGTTTAAAACCATTAAACCTGGTTTTTTCACTGAGGATGCGAATTACGGCGGGGTATTATTTGACCCTTCTGGGAATGTTGATTCACAACTCGTCTATATCAGTGACGTGCTTTGTAAGCGTTTGATCGAAGATCGGCAGGTAGGTGCTTAAATAGAGAAAGAATAGGCCGCTTTTAACGCCAAGAACTACTTTCTCCGCTGATTGTTTCCGACTTGCCAGTTCCTGACTGGCTAAGTTAAATCTAAAATCGGGTTCCTAATATATGTCTGTCCTTGGGAAAGCGTGAATGACGCTTGAACGACCGGTTTGAAGGTGTAAGCAATCATTAAATGAAACCTTATTTTTCTGTGTTTTAGGGGGTCAACGGGGGAGGAATTCCCCCTTGCCAGATGCTCAATGGGTAGCCATTGAGCACTGCTGGCTCCTTTTTAAAACGTTTCCTTTTTGAAGGCTGTTTCTGGGTAACTTATGGCTTCTACTGTCTGCCTGAGATTGGCTATTGAAATGCCGGTCAGATAGGTGGTGGTGCCCTGACTTCTATGACTCGCCTCGTGACCAAGGAGCCGGTCTATCCAGATTTCCCGGATGTCAGTTGTGGCGTTTCTCAGTTGTGTGGAAACCGTATGACGGAAGGAATGGAATGTGATTTCTGCTGGCAGGCCAAGGCGGGTCTTGAGTTGAGAGAAAGCCCTGCTCAATGTGGCCCCTCGGTTTTTCTGTTTTGACCCATCAAGGCCGGGTATGAGGTAATCGCTTTCGGTGTTGTCCTTGAGGGCCACCACACCGGCCTCAATCAGCTTGGAGTGTAGGGGTATCACACGGGTGCCAGCCTCAGTCTTTGGCGACCAACCGTCTTCAGTATGAGGTCTGACCAGAAAGCAGGGGACACCCTCAATGGTTTGCAGGTCTTCTTTCCGTAAGATGCAGATTTCCCCCAGTCTCATGCCGGTATAGGCAGCGATAAGGGTCACGAGCCGGAATGTGGGTTCAGGCACCAAGGCGCTATGCCATGAAGCAGAGGCCAGTAGTGCCAGTTCCTTTGGTGTCCAGCTTCGTCGCACGGTCTTGGGGGAACTTTCAAAGTGCCAGCCAGCCCACGAGTTCTTCGCCACCAGTTCTCTTTGCAGCATTTGGTTCCATAAGGCGGACAGGCGGAGCATGTGGTTCTTAACGCTTTTATTGCTCAGGGTCGGGAGACCATCAGACTTGGCCCTCTGTGCCTCCTGTTGCAGCGTCAGACTGCTTTTGCCCTTGCCTAGTGTTGCTGGCAGGGCAAGAAGCAGGTCACGGAAAGCCCCGGCCTGACTGCCGCCTATGTCACTGACAGGCGTATCCCCAAAAGCCCGGATATAAAGGGCAACCGTTCTTTTGCTTGCTTCTTTGGTGTCTGTGCTGGCTTTGGGATTGCTCAAGACAAACTGCTCCAGGGCATCGGACAGCATAAGAATTGGTGGTGTCTTCTTGGCGCTACGAGGCTTCCTGAAGACTTTACGGGTCAGCTTTTCCCTCGGTTTGAGGTTCTTTCGTTTGGGGGTAGAGGTTGCCTCCTCTTCCTGAGCCAAAACCTCAGGCTCCAGCGTCACCGGGCTTTGGAAGGTAAGGAGGGAGGACAGTTCCTTGCCTGAGAACCGGCCCTGCATGGTTCTGGCTTTATGGAAGACTTCACCTGTGCGGGCATAAAGAGCCGCTGCTCTCTGGCGGGCCAGAAACTTGCTTTCGGTTTGCAGGGAGAGGGAGATTTCTGTTTTGCCAAGGCAGGCTTGCAGCACTACGGGGACGGCACGGCGGAAGTGGTAGTGAGAGCCGATAAGACGCAGCATGTGAGTTCCCAGACTGGGAAGACAACCGGGAAAGTCCCGTTCACCCATCAAAATCCGGTTTTATGGCGTCTTTTCAAGGCTGTAGCGTAAAAGTCTGAGGGACTCGAACCCGCTCGCTTTGGTCGCAACCAGAAAGGCAAACCACTGAAATAGAACGATAATTTCAGATGAAATCATCCTTCGCATGGTGACTGCGGGTTCACTCTGCGGGCAAACCCGTGGGGCAGTCAAGAGAGGGATTTGTCTGGGCTCTGGTGGGAATATGATGTATATACGACGTATAAACTTTAAGTAAGGAATGTCATCATGCAAGGCGTTGTCAGGAAATGGGGAAACAGTGCAGCCATTCGTCTTCCCGCTGGTGTGCTTGAAGCCGTCAGTCTGAAGATCGATCAGGCCGTCGATGTGCGGGAAGAAGATGGACGGATTATCATTGAGCCAGTCAAAGCAGTTCCTCTCAAACTGGAAGAATTAGTGTCAGGTATTACGGCCGAGAACCGCCATGATGAAATGGACTTTGGTCCGTTTGTGGGTGGTGAAAGCTGGTGAGTGCCAAAGTAAAGACTGCTTGGGTTCCTGATTGCGGGGACATCGTTTGGCTGGAATTTGATCCGCAGGCGGGCAGGGAGCAGGCAGGACACCGGCCTGCTGTTGTGTTGAGCCCCGCCAGTTATAACGCTAAAGCTGGAATGATGCTGTGCTGTCCGACAACGACCAAAATCAAAGGCTACCCCTTTGAAGTGGCTCTGACTGGAAAAACTGCCAGTGTGGTTTTGTCAGATCAGCTCAGAAGTCTGGATTGGCGCGTGAGAAAGGCAAAGCTCAAAGGCAAAGTTTTACCAGAAGAGCTTGAGGCCATCCGGCAGCGTATCAGATTGCTGCTTGGGTGATAAAAATAAGTTTCCTGAAATATTTTGATAATAGAGAATAATAAGAAACCGTCTGTTTTGATAGGTGGAGGGATCGAAGAACTATTGGTTGATGTACCTTGGTTTTGATTTTGGGCTTTTGGCGTTCTGATTGACGCTATCTGGGGTAGCATTCGATCTGCGTTTTGAGCAGATCGAGTGTTGTCCCCTGCTGAATGACTACGCGCTCGCGTTCAATCTTTCGAGGAAGAGGAAGCGGCGCATGTTGTAGACGATATTGGCCAGGCCGCTCCTCATGGTGGCTCGGGTGATACCGACAGTCCGGACAAACAGCCCCGTCTGTGACTTCTGATCGGCAAAGACATGCTCGACACGCGAGCGGATGACCGACTTTCCAGCATTTGATTTCTGGATATGCCGGGGCATAGGCTTGAGATGCGGCTTTTTGCGATGAACCTTGGAAACAAATCCCTGCTTTTCCATGAAGTCTTCATTGGCTTTTGAGCGATAGGCCGTGTCAGCCCAGACACTTGAGGCCGTATTGGTTTTATCCAGCAGCCCCTCTCTCAATCTCGCGCCATCACTGGCGGCGGCATGCGTTGTTTTCCATTTCCGGATGAACCGGTATTTCCGATCGATGGAAACATGCGATTTATAGCCAAAGAACGGGATGGCGAGATCACTGGATGGCATGGTTCCATCATCCTGCCGCTTCGCTTTGGTGAACTTTAGCGTCCAGCGCGCATGACGATCTTTGTGCGACAGCTTTGACGGCTTGTCCTGCCAGTCTTCAGGAATACGTCCTTCCCGAAGATCGGCTTTCTCTGCGTTGGTGTTCCGCTACTTTGGAGCCGCTACCAGTGTGGCATCCAGGATCTGGCCTGACATCGGCAAATACCCGGCGTTGCGCAGGGTCGCATCAAAGCGGTTGAACAGCCCATCGATCGCACCCGCCTGGGTCAGACGCTCGCGAAACAGCCAGACCGTTTTGGCATCCGGCACCCGATCTGAAAGTCCCAGCCCAAGGAAACGCATAAAGGAGAGGCGATCGTTGATCAGATATTCCGTCCGCTCATCAGACAAATTGTTGAGCGTTTGGATCACCAGAATTTTGAACATCAGCACCGGATCAAATGGCGGTCGTCCGCCTTTGCTTCCGTCAGAATACGCCAGAGCCTTCTCCAGGTCAGGGCGGAAGACTTCAAAATCCACAGTCCGGGAAAACGCTTCGAGCTGATCACCGAGCCCGCTCAGCCGAGCAAGCCGCTCTTCAACGTCAAAAAATCCCGCCTGCTTCATGATCCATACTCCAATCAACGCAAGGAAAATGGAATCACAGAGCAGACCTCAATACCAGAGGGTTTTTCGAACCCTCCACCTCCGTAAAGTCTGTTGGGCAGTGTGTGCGTTGGTAACTACCACATCCAAGCAGCGCCTCACGCCGACAGAAAGTTTTATGCGTCCAGACCAGCTTGAAAAGCTGTGACATCAGATCACAATTCTTATTGGGGCATAATGATAAGAAAAGTGGTTTAAAAAAACTCTTAGTTTACAATTTATTTTATTCATAGCTCCTTCTTTTTTCTTCATCTTCAATAAATTTTATAATATCAGAATCTATTTCTAAGAATTTTTCATCAAACTCCCAACCTAAAATATTGCATGAAAACTTATTAATTTCTATTATAGATTTTTTTATTTCATTCTTATAATCATTTTTCCAAAATAAATTCTTTTTATAAAAACTATTTGGGTAATCTGCATTTGTCAAACGGGATATTTCTAATCTTGCTTTATCCAGGTCGTTACTTGAGATGTGACTTATTTTTTTATACATTGATAGTGATACAATTTTTAGTTCGAATTCTGACATTATCACCTCACAGGTTTAGGATACAAAAATCGGAATCTATTGTATTTATATAATTATAAAAAATTCTATTAATTATCAAACCGAATTTTCGGTCCAATTGGTCCTGAACGAGACCATCCGGAAGGTAGATCTGAATATGTTGGAGTATGACGTTCTGAAAGAGCGCAGATTAAGAAAAGATACTGAGGCGCTCCAAATTGAAAAATTGAAAAAAAACCTCCTTTGGTAGAAAAATACCTATAAAAAAATTGGTTAGATATATTATGACCTGTCTCAACAATTATAGGAATTCCAACCATTTTTTCGATGATATTCCAAAAATTCTGTTCGTTAACGTATTCACTGGGAATTTTATATGAAATTACTTCACCACTGAATATTTCTAGATTGTGTTTAAAATAACCTGTTTGAGCAAACCAGACACATAATTCATTCAACAACCGGGTTACCTCTGGACCACAAGTAAAAACGGTCCAATCTAACATTCCTAATTTGATAACTGTATTCTGGCTACCAAGGCGGTGGCGCAGAATTTTTTTACTTTGTATTTTAGATAGCTGTTGAAATTCCTCAAGAAGCTTTGGATTGTTATTTTTAATAGCTTTATAGCGAATTAAAAAATCATCTTCTTTTTCTTCCATATTCCAATCCATAAGGGACAATATAAAACCTATAGATTGTTCATCATTTTTTTTTGATGAATTGCACGAAAAACAGCAAGGATATATATACCCCTCGGGGTACTTCCTATTATGAAAAATATTACGTGGTGGGAAATGATCTACCGTTGTTGCCACTTCACCACAATAACAGCAGTACTTATTTTCTGGTAAAGCAAGAAATTTTTTCTTACTTATCTGTTTTTGTTTTCTTTCTCCCATATTTATTTCCTTTCATTGTTTCTAACAATACCCATGTGTGTGGTGATTTTCAAAATTATCAACCTTTGCGTAATGCCGCATTGCTCCATGCACTGATTAGTACGACATTCTGCTCAGCAAGCGTGCAACGGGTATCTGACGGTGCTGCCGGAAATTCATTCTGCACTGGCGGCTTCAGCGTTCCGGCCCGGAATTTTGCCATGATTCCGGCAATGGCGTCCCAGGCTCCCAGTAACCACTGGCTATGGAACCAGGCCTGAGAAATCGTCTCACCCGCAGCATAGGCCTCCTGGCGATAGGTCGGGTCACGCAGGCGTTGTTCCACGGTCGTCTGACCTCTGATCTGCTCCTGCCAGAACAGCGCATCCCGGGCGGCCGACAGTTCCGTCAGGCTTTGCTCCACAATAGGCTGCAGCCATTCCCGAAACCGGGCCTCCAGTTCGTCAGCACTGGTGACATCCCCGTAGTCATAGCCCGTATCGCTCAGAACCTGCCGCAGACCACGCGCCCCATCCCTGCGGAGTGTCTCTGCCTTGCGCGGAGCCCTCAGACCTGACTGGAACAGCGCCTGCCGGACGGTGTCACAGTCGATCTGCTGGGCCTGCAGCGTCTCGATCGTACGCTCGGCCCGACGTTCCAGGCCTAGCCTGGTGACGGATGTGGTGGTCGGAGCAGAATGCGTCTCAGACATGATACTCGGATCCCTGGTGAGTGACACTGGGCCGGATGCCCGCCTCCATCGTGCCTTTGAGAGCCTGCTGGCGCAAGGCATGCAGGCTGCGGTCCAGATGAAGCTGGTGCCTGGCTCCCCGTTCGATGAGAGAGCGGAAATACGCATCCCGGAAGCGGATACTCTCGCCCTGGTCCAGACGGGCCGCCATGATGATGACAGTCACCGAGGCTTCATAGACCCCCAGCACCGTGCAGCCCAGTTTCCAACTGGCCCAGGTGATCCCGATCCGGCCGGACAGCTGACGGGCCGCATCCGCCAGTTCGTCCTGTGAGGGTCTGTCCGTGTGACAGAACTCCCGCAGTGACGGGCAGACGGTCATGTAGAGGAGCGACGTGCCCTTGAATCCCCGCAGCGCCGATGTGGCCACCCGGTCAGTGTTCAGCGTGGGAAGATCCTGATCCTCACACCGCAGCATTTCAATGCAAATGCGGCGTTGAGCCGCTACATCAACAGAAAGAGTTTTTTGAGTGTTAAGTGACTCTGTATAGTGGGTGCCAGTTTTGGCATCCATGGGTGCCACTTCTGGGATACACGACGCAGTTTTCTGCGGCTCCAGAGCCTCCTTATCCGCAGGGTTTTCCACAGGCAGATCACGCCAGAGGTCTGTCATGGCCTCGTGATAGGATTGTAGCGTCTGAAGGCTCAGTGTCTGCCGTCTGAGGCGCATCAGCCGCGCGGCCGCCACGATGGTCTCTTCCCGGCCGGTCTGCTCCGCCCGATACCGCACCTGGTCATACAGATCCGCAATGGCGTCCCGCAGGAACGTAATTTCGGCGCGCTGTCGCCGCTCAGTTTCCAGCTGCTGCTGCAACTCCGGCCAGCGATAGCGCAGGGACGCAAGGCTGAACCCCACCACCACGTCCCCATCCGTTCCCTGCCAGCGCCGGCCACGCTGACCGTTCCGGCCATCTGAGGCAACCAGGAAACGGGCGTCCGCCAGTTCCCGGATGGCCCTACGCAACCCGCTCAGCGACAGGCCGCTCCAGGCCATGAGCGTGGCATTATGGGCGTAGATGAAGGGGACACCCTCGACCCAGGCCTCCGGGGTCGTCTTTTCCACCATCCGGATCAGCAGATGATACGCGTTCCGACCGATCTGCAACGCAGTGGGCAGAGCGCGCAGGACGTTGAGCAGTTCGTATTTTCCCGGCCAGGCGGGGACAGGCGTTTTCAGTTCCTCGCGCGCCGCCAGCATGGCGGGTGTGAGGGTGCGTTTGCCACGGCGCACCAATGGGCGCGGCTGGTCTGGTGTCATTCTTCAGGTCCGGATACGGGGTCTGGGACAGCGCCTCCCGGGACCAGGCATCACCACATAGCTCTCCCGTTCGCGATTTTACTTGCGTTCCGAACGAGGCTCACGCTACAGGAGAAGAGCAGTTTTTGGCTCCTGTAGCCTGATCAAAGAGTTTTTTTGGGATGCCCTGTCTTTTCCGGTTTGCCGACCGGGGGAGGCAGGGTTTTTCCGTTTGGGGGTTACGTCATCGGGGCGGGTCTCGGCTGCGTTGGGTGGGACTCACCCCATGGGGCGACTCTCCGGTGGGCTGCAGTCTGCAACGCGGTACCGGCGCAGACAAGGAAAACATGCCGTAATAGACTGTTTTTTCTCGATAAAGTGTGTCCAAAATTGTTTTGGGAAAGGGGCACATTTCAGCCTGTTACCTTTTCCGCAGCGCCACTGCCCATGCGGGAGGAGACCGTCTGGTAATACTGCCCGACCGTCCATCCCGTCATGTTGTTCGCCGCCAGCGTCTTGGCCGAAACATATTTACTCAGGGGGGCACTCTGATCAGATTCGGTAGCCAGTTCCGACCCCGCCTTGGTTCCGAACATGTAGGCGCCATAGACCTGGGCGGAAGTGGCTGTCGTGCCTGTCGTTTTGCTTACTGAACGCGAGTAGTCGCTGATAATGGCGCTGGAGACCTTGGCCTGCACGACCGGGTCGCTACGGTCCGCGCCACTCAGCCCGAGTTTGGACGCATACTCGTTCCAGGTTCCGTCCGTGATCTGCCACACACCCTTGGCGGAGGATGTCGCATTGCCGACATTCTGATAGTGGCTTTCGATCTGCCCGAAGGCTGCCAGTGTATCAGGATTGATCCCTGCGGCCTTGGCTGCTGCAACAGCATCGGCCCCATAGGACTGGCCCAGCAATGTGCTCATGGCGTCAGTCGATCCCCAGGAGCCGCTATAGCTGGCGCTGGATGTCGTGGTGCCACTGGTGCCAGAGGCACTGCTGCTGGCACCCGTATAGGCAAAGGTGGGCGCCCCGATCTCCTTGGCCAGGGGAATGATCTGTTCGGGCACCGCCGCCCTGGCGGCCTCCCCGGAAAGGGAGACCACCAGACCCAGCCAGCACCGAAAATGGCGCTGATACCGCATTACAGATCCGGATGACTGAACATGACCATGCCATCGCTGGCACGAATACCTGTCACTACGCAGCCAGTCGGGTGATCAGCCACCAGCGGACGGTAAGGCACCACATCCCGACTGGGTATCCAGGCCATGGTGGTTGCGTTGCGGATGATCTTGGTCCAGCCCGCAACGGTCGTGTCCGTGACGGCAATCTGCGGGGCCGCCACACCGATCTGGTGCGAGCGTGCGCTCGGGCCTGCATAGACAGGCTCAAAGTCTGTCCGCGGGCTCATGCAGGTCGCGGGCTGGGGCAGGGGGTGCAGGGGTGCTGCCGGGGGTGGGTCAATCGGCTTGCCCCAGTCGCGTGGCCCAATCTCCTGCTGCCGCTGTGCAGACATGCGGTCCAGTTCTTCGGGCGAGACATGCTGGGCGTGGGCCGTGCCCAGCGTGCCAGCGGCCAGCATGGCCATCATCAGTGTTTTCATCGGTGTCCTCATCGCTGTTGTCCTTCTTTCAGAGTAACCCGCCCAGTTGTGGGTGCGGACAGACGGTGCCCGAAAGCACCCACAACGGGCTGTGAGACGCTGCTCATGGATCATCAGGAGAGACGACCATGAGACAGATTACGCCCACGCTGCTTGTTGCGCTGGCAACCCCGGGGATGGCAATGGCTGCAACACAGTGCAGCGCCCCGGCCCAGGCCATGACGGGCCCGACAGTCCAGCAGGCCCCGGTCAGTTCACCCCACCTACGGCCCCTCGATGCGGCCGAGATTGCCAGCAGTCCGGCCCTGGCCCGGATTGCGCACAATGGCGCAGAACTCTGGGAAATCGACACCGCCGCCCAGAACCATGGGCTCATGGCGGTCTTTGCGCGCAATGGCAGCAATTTCCGCACGTTCTACATCACGCCCGATCATGAGGCGGAAATCGGTGGAATCATGTGGGACAGAAATGGACACAATCTGACCCGTGCTGCCCTGGCAACCGTGGATGGCCTGGTGCCCACCATCCACTGGAACCCCAAAGCGCCACCGTCAGTCCAGCACCCGGCCAGCACAGGCGCGCCCAAACCCGGCATCGACGTCGTCCAGAGAATGAGCCAGGCATCCTACGGCCTCTATGGCCCGGACAGTGCGCCACGGGTTTACATGATTGTTGACCCGCTGTGCCCCTACTCGACCCGCGCGCTCGAACGCCTGCGGCCCTACGTGGACAGCGGGCGACTTCAGCTTGCCCTTGTGCCGATCAGCATCAATGACTGGGAGAACGGTCGCCAGAGCACACCGGCTGCCCAGGCCATGCTGTCCTCAGCCCATGGTCACATGCAGGAAACCTGGCAGAAGATCATTGCCAGCGGGCATGCAGACCCGGCCGTGCCCCCGGCCCCCGAGGCAGCGGCCCAGCTCGCGCTCAACCTGAACGCGGCCCATGATGTCGGGATGATGGGCACACCCACCCTGATCTGGCGGGACAGTGACGGGGTGACGCATAACGAGGCTGGTCTCCCCGATAATCTGGATCAGGCCATAGCCCGGATGAAGGCCCGGCCATGAGCAAGGCAAAACGTCTGGGCCGTCTGGCCGGGTGGTTGGTGTATCCACTGGTTGCACCCTTTGTGCAGGGTATCCGCATGGCGGGCGATGTGCGCGATATGATGCGGGTTATCCGGTCTGACGCCTCAGACGGCGAGGCAACAGCCCCACCCGAAGCGGATGTGCACCAGGCGAGGCAACAGAGCCGCCGCAACGGGCGCAGCATGGGGGCGCTTGCGCTGGGCGTGATGGCTCTATGGGGCGGCAGCGTTGTCTGGGGGCATGTGCGCCCCTTTGGGCTCCAGGGATTGCAGACCCTCATCCTGGGGCTGATGGCTGGCATACGGGCCTTGCTGGCCTGTTATCGCAACTGGTTGCTGAGGGTGGGCGAGGTCAGGCCAGTCGCCAGCTTTCTGCGTGACCCGCGAAATCTTTGGCCACGTTGAACAATCATGCCTGGGGGCTTTTCTCTGGTATTTTTTAAGGGTGTATCGTCCCCAGGAATGGGAGACTAATTCGCCTGGTTTGAAGATATTTTTGAGCGGCCCTTTGTGGAACACCATCAGCCTTCCTACATAAGACGTGTTCCTTTCAAAGGCCGTCCATCGTGGCGGGAGGTTTACAATGTCCCATGTTACCACTCATTCCTTGAAAACACGTCTTGCCGGTCTCTTCGGTGCCGCAGTCTTTGGGATTGCCGTGTGTGGCTCCATTGCTCAAGCGGCCCCAGCCGATGGCCCGATGGCTATTTGGGCTGCAGATCACCAACATAACACCAAGAGCGCGCGACCACTGCTCAAGATCGTTCACATAAATACGCAGGCTGACGCTCTGGCTGATGCACAATCCCTACTTCCTACCTACACAACAAGCAGTCATGAAAGCGCCTCTGGGCAGCGTGATGAGGGTTTACACTCTGCACATCTCTGGATTGGTCTGCATCACGCTGGTTAGAGAGGTCCGATCTCACTTGCTATTGGCCAGATCAATCAGAAATATGACCGTATTTCATGGCCTGATAACCCTTGGAACAGGTGCTTATCAGGCCATTGTGGAAGTTCATGATATCGAATTCCCAAAAGGTAATTTTAAAGGTCATCCAGCCTGACATGGATGAATGACTGGCCAGACCGTGCATCAGCAACAGCATTAAGTCGCTGATCTTCCAGCTTATCCATCATAGCTTCGAACATGGCGTTGGGTACACAGTAAAAAACAGGTTTATTGCTGTCCAGAATAGCGACAGCGCCACCACCGCCAGCGGAAACGGTTGCAATCGGGTTGCGTTTTAGCTCAGAGAGACTGGCTATTGTATCCGTAAGAATACAATGCAGCATATTATAAATCCTGCATTCTATGAACGATCAGCATCCCCAGCCTATCTTTCAAAAAAGAGATGCTGAACATAACTGACCGTGCTGTTTTGATGACCATATTGCTCATGGGCTTTCTGGACAAAGGACTGATTCCGCTCTTGGGCAACACTCTCACCGCCCTTTACAGGGGTGACGCCATACTGCGTCAGCGCCCAGCTAATGTCACAACGCCAGTCATTATGTGCACTCCGTTCATGCCATTGCCGCATGGCGTTATCAGCGCATTTTTGTGCTTCAGCGCGGGTCCATCCATTCACATCCATCATCCAGGCTAGCGCCTCGTCCTGCTTGCCTGCGCTCATGGTCTTACCCCAATGACGGACAGCATGGCAGTCAGGGCATAACGCGATGACCCCTTTGAGGGTCTGTACTCTCGTGGTGTCATCATAGTGCCAGCCTTCGTCTGCCTCGACGGGCCACTTTGGCCCACGTCCGCCGCACACGCGGCACCGAGATCCTGCTCTGGCATAAGCATCCTTACGAATATGATCCCAGTCTTCCTTTGCGAGCAATGCGCGGAGGTTTCTTCCCCATAAGGCCTGTGGAACCATCCAGGGTCGCAGATAAGGGGGCTTTCTGTCTGGCCGGTAGCGATAGGGAACAAACGGCAGCAGAGCTTCTCGTCGTTCAAAACTGATTTTCCAGCATTTATCAGCACCGTCAAAGAAGGCTCCGGCTGCCTTTGCTTTGTGGCGCTCGTCAATAGGAACACATAGAGAAATAAAAGTGGTCATTGAAATGGCTCGCAATCTGCAATTACTCCAGATTGCCTGATCAGCTCTCACTTCTCAAGTTGGTCCATAACCAAGCCTGACATGCTGGCCACCTGTTGCTGCCAAACAGGAAACACCAACAGGCCGCATAAACCAGACTTCTTAGAGAAGTGTGGTGGGCAGACCAAGCTTGGGACCAGCTTCCATCAGTCGCCGATCCAACGTGCACAATGTCAGTGCAGCGACAAGGACAGAGGTATCAAGATACAGGTTCAATATCTGTCCTCGTCACGCATGGCGCGCACGCTTTCACTGGCTGGGACAATCTGCCGTGTCATGCTGTCTGTCAGGGCGCGAAGCACGTTCAGATTAATGGGTTTACGCTCTCGGACAATACTGTTGATCTGGGCAACAACCTTGCCACGTTTCATAATCCTGACAGGCTGGCCTTGGATGACCTGCTCTACAAGCTGGCTGAGGTGCGCTTTTGCCTCTACAAGATTGACGGTCTGCATGATGGCTTCCTGACCATTTCACTGGTCATGTTGTGCCATAATGAACCAACGCAGTCTAAAAAATTCCAGATAAAAAAACCACGAAATGCTGAATATCTTGTCTCTCAATAGAGACAATACGGCTGTGAATATACTTTGTGTTCATCCTCGAAAAAGAGATGACTTGCCTTAAGCAACCAGACGGAGCATAGCTACGCAGTGCGGATGCTTTTTTTGGATTTTAGGCACATGATGTGCCGATTTATTTCTCTAAAAGTTATGATTTCGTGTGTGTGTTTTGTGCACGACCGCTGTTATTGAAGAAGGAGCCTAGTTATGACAACAGGCACCGTAAAATGGTTCAACTCCACAAAAGGTTTCGGTTTTATCGAGCCTGATAATGGGGGGCAGGATGCGTTCGTTCATATTTCTGAACTGGAACGCGCTGGCATGCATACCCTGAACGAAGGTCAAAGGGTTTCCTACGACCTTGAGACCGGCCGTAATGGCAAAGCTTCAGCCATGAACCTGAAAGCCGCTTGAGGCTTCAGGTTTTGACTGACTGAGAAGAGCCGCCCTTGGGCGGCTTTTTTTATGGATTAAAATGTCCCGGCTTTGGCAGCCAGTTTAGCGACCGACCAGGGTGCGTTTTCGTAGTCTGGTCGACCTGCCTGATCTGCGGGATCAGATGGTTTGACGATGCTGCCTGCCCGGTTGGCTACAGGTGGCTGCCAGATTGCCGGGGCTGAGCCATAGGCCGCATAGGGTGAGTAATACGCTTGCTGCACGGCTGGGGGCGTGAGCGGTCGGGCGGCTGTTGACTGTAAATTCCCCTGGGCACACCCTGCCAGACAGAACGCACTCAGGAGGATTATTCGCCTCACGCCGTCTGCCCCTGAGCCTGAGCCTGAGCCTGAGCCTGCCGTAGGGCATTCAGTTCGGCTTGAAGTTTATCAGCGCGCGCCTGCTGTTTTTTGCCCCAAGCCTGCCACTCATCACGATGCTTTTTCATGCTGTCAAAGCTTGCTAGTGCATCGGCCAATTCTGCCTGTAGTCGTTTAGCTTTGGCAGATTGTTTGTCGCCCCAATCACTGTATTGGTCACGATTTTCCTTCATTATGCGGGCATTTTCCTCCCAGTATTGTGCTAATTCCCGCAGGTAATTGTTCTCATTATAGATCGTAGTAAACGTCGCCGCAGGCACTGTTCCCTGGGCCATCTGTGCCAGGGATTTTTGCATGGCCCGCGTTGCGGCTTCAGTTCCTTCGGCAGCGCGGCGGGTTTGATTCAGCGCCCTGAAGTCAATTAAATCCATCTCACTAGCCCTCCTCGTTGCCAGAAACCATCAACTGAGACTGTACCGTGGAATCTGGCCCCGATCCAGACGTTTTCTGTTCTGTAGAGGCTGAATCCATTTTCTTTTCTATCATCTTCTGGCCCTGCCCCAGGTAAGGTTTTGCGGCTTCACCAGGCGTGTTGGCAACGCTGTCACTATCCACCCGGTTAGCAGCATCCATCCCAGCCAGACTGGGGATATGATGGGGCAGGGTCGTAATCAGGCGGAAGCTCATGGTCGCCCAACCGATTTCCAGCGTGGTATAGGCCGCCAGCAGCACGAGAACACCAACCAGATTGGTGGCGATATTCCCCCCATCAAATACAAACCCGGCTGCAATCGAAAAAGTCTTCATCGTCAGCCAGGACATCGCGGAGAAAACCGAATAGCTAAGCACCATGCCGATCACCATCAGAGACGGCCGGAACAGGATGGTAAACAGCAACTCGTACCCACGTTTTCCTTTGCCGTGCAGCCCATCCCCTTCAAACACCAGATGAGCCAGCGCCCAGATGGGGACAGCCACGATCATCTCGATCACCAGCAAATACCATCCGGCCACCCCTGCCACCCAGTAGAAATACGGGATCATGGGCAGGAGATACGCCAGCGACACCGCAGGCACGAACAGCATGAGTGCTACGGTAAAAACGACGGGCAGAAGGTGGCTAATCGCCCCACTGAACAGTGTAGCCGCCGCCCCGGCCGCTGCACCGGCAAAGTTGCCGGTAAAAAAACTGCCAACGGCTGCTCCGGCCGAGGCCGTCGGGCTGGAGGCAATCACGGCCGCACCGACCATCAGCAACACCAGCGTCAGCAGGAATTGCCCCAGACCAATCAGATTGGCCAGCGGGTCCGTCCAGGCCTGCGTGTTGGAGGCACCATTGGCCGAAGGCGCGACCAGGTAGTTCAGCATCGTGGTAAAAACAGTCTCACTCAAGCCCAGCTTCTGGAAAACTGTATTGAGCAGCCCCTGCGGATCATCGGAGAGTGTTTCGTTCGGGTAAAGCCGGGTGGTGGAGGTGGCGCTGGCCGCATCCGCGTCGCTCATGGTTTTGTCCAACTCGGACATGTAGCTGTCAATCATCTGGGCATAAGGGGCAATGTCATTCCCCAGGTAGTGGCCCAGTCCGGCCCAGGACGGCATCTGCACAGAGGGCGTATTGGTCGCCACCGACATGACCTCGGCATTCAGCCGGGCAATTTCCAGGTAATAAGCCCCAAACCCGGTCCAGCCCAGCGCCGTCAGGGCGCTGACACCACTGTCGGATTTGCCACCAGCCTCCCGTATTTTGGAAACCGCATCACTGGCAATTGTGCTCAGAGCTTCTGTGTATTTCTGGTTTTCCGTCGAGATCAAGGTCGCCAGGGACCCGAAGGTGGCACTGTCGCGCGTTGACCAGAATGCCGTGATGATATTTACCGCCTGGCTCCGCATATCATTCATCAACGTTGTCAGAGCCTCCTTCTGCGCCGACGCCGTGCTGGAAAAATCAATGAGATCAGGCAACAGTCCGTTGGTGAATTTTTTAGGCATGACCAATTCGATCCGGCCGCACGTGGACAGGCCGGTCGCGTTGCCAGAAACCAGCGCATAGGAGACAACAACGGCCCCTTGGCCAGTCACTGTGATGCTCGGCTCGGGCAATAATTTTGGGTTGTTTGACACAGTGTTGACCAGCGCCCGGCAGAGTTCGGCATTCAGCACCCCCAGCACGACCTTGCGGGTATTGGGGATCATGGGCGTGGTCAGCGGCAGGGCTTCTGGCCCCACCTTGTCCGCCACGATTGTTTCCAGGCCACGGGCCATGCCAATGCCTGCCCTGGCAATCCGCATAGCGCCATACTGCCCCAGTGAGTACCCCCCCAGGCTGTCAGCGGGCAGCAGGAACAGCACGGCCAGAATGGTCCTGACTGGTGCCCAGGCGTTCACCTTGTCGGAAAAGATTTTCCCTGTCTCAGCAATCCTGTGGATCTGTAGCAGGGACGCATACATCGTCCAGAACAGGGCGATCAGCATGATGTACAGCGTAAACTGCTGGAGCATGGTGCCGACTACCGTTTTGGACGCGCCATCCATGGTAAAAATACTGTCGAGGACGCGGGCACTCCAGTCGTCCCCGGCGTCAAACTTTGCCCAGGACACGTCAGAAGCGGAGGAGTCAGCCAGGGCGGAGAACGGAAAAAGGAGCAGCCCAAGGGCTGCTCCTCCACGACGCAGGAATGCAACGGATCGCATGCGCTTACCGCCCCGGGGCAGGGCCAGCATCACGCGTCCTGTCCTGCTGCTGACCCCGGAAAAAATCCCTGAATTTGTCCACGAGCCGCTGCACCACAGCACCAATCTCCTGCAACAGGGACTTGCCGGGCAACTGGCCGGGGATTTTGTCCAGTTCCATCCCAACTTTCGCGACCTGTTTTTCCGTGTCGATCACGACAGGGTCATTTGTTTTTTCCCGCGCCTGGGCTTCTCCTTCCAACTGGTTGGCCCGTGCCCGCAATTTCTGGCTGCTCAGGCACAGGGTGTCATGCGCCGCCTTGAACTCCGGGTTCTGGGCCAGCATGGTCGTGAACTTCTGGCCAATGGCTGCAAACTGCCCACCCGGCCCGGTGCCTGCAATCACGGCTTCCACGCTCGTGTTACTGGCGGTCGCGGCTTTATCAATCTCCTCAAACAGGCTGGCCCCTACACGACGCAGCGTCTGGATATCGCGGGTGACAACATTCGCCTGTTCCTGGGCGTTTACGGCAACCTTCGTCACACGTTTCGTATCATGTTCCGCCAATCGAGCCTGGCCAAACGCGTTCAGCCCCCAGAATCCCCCCCCACTTTGCGGAACTGGGCTGGGGGTAATGGTCTGGGCTTTTGTCTGTTGTGCTGGCTGGGCTGGGGCTACCGTTGTCCCTGTTGGCTGGGAAGGGATTGGATTATTAGACCATCCTGCTTTGTCAGGCCTTTCTTCTTCACTGGCACCCGCCCGGGTCTGCGCCTGTGTCCTGGCCTGATGATCTGCTTGCTCGGTCGATGCTGTACCGGGATGCGTATTTTCCGCGCGGTCCGCTGATGGGTTGCTAGCCTGCGCTTCAGCCTCAGCCCCGTCCTGTGTTGCTGCCGTGTCAGTCTGGTCAGATCCCGGAGCGGCTGTTTCCGCACCCTCGACCGCGTGGTTACCCTGCCTGGTCGCTGCCACCAGTGATTCCAGATAACCGGGATCATCAGTCGTGGGGGTATCCTGTGCCAGCCCCGGATCAATCGCAGGGTTATCCTGCGGGTTAGGCCCGGCCTCAGGTGCGCCCTGTGTTGTCGTCTGCTGTGCCGTTGCCTCGTCCACGTGGGTGGTTGTCTGGCCAGCCTGATCATTACCCAGAGAATCCAGATAACCGGGGTCATCAGTCGGGGCGGTATTCTGTGCCAGCCCTGGATCAATCGCAGGGTCAGCCTGCGGAGCGGCCTCCTGCTCAGGCGCGGCCTGCGCAGATTGCGGCCGGGCCGGAGCCTCCACCGTAGGCGTAGGCGGCATGCCGGCGCGGGTTGTCAACTGCTCGGCTGCGGCCTGGACCATCATGCCCGCCTGCATGGCTGGTGGTAGGGCCGCTGCCTGCAGCGAAACCGCCCGAATGTCGCTGACCAGGGCCCGGTCCGCCAGAGTAGCGGTCTGGGTCATCAACGCCCGTAGGGTGGGGTTCTCCAGCCCGGGGACTGTCGTGGCAAACTGCTGCAATCCAGCCTGCAGCAGTGGCGGCAGGGCCGGTAACTGCCCCGCACCACTGCGCGCTGGCCAGTCCTGTACCAGCCAAGCCAGGCGGGTGCAGAACTGGGGGTCGTTCTCCAGGGAGGGATCCGTCTGCAGGCGCTGGCGCAGCTCTTCCAGTTCTTTTTCAAGCCCGCGCTCACCTGCGGGCACCTGCTGCTGCTGGGCATGCAGGGCGTCCAGCACACTGGACAGACTCAGGGTGGCTGACATGACTGTTTCCTTTCTCTCTCAGGGGGTTGGGGCAGGTGCGGGCACCTGCAGGTGGTGTTCGGCTGTCACCGCAAGCTGCGCGGCTTCGGCCAGGGCGCGCTTCTGGTCCAGTTTGAGCTGCTGCCAGAGCAGCCAGTTGCGCTGGGCATCCAGCAGGGCGATCTGGACCATCACGGATTTCGGGGGCATGGCCTGCAGGTCTGCCTGCCAGTCAGTGCCCCCGTAACGGCGGTTGACTTCCAGCTCAGTCGCCTCCCAGGTGCTGCCCGTGTCGGTCTGGGTTATCCCTTCACGCACGGCTTCAGCCTTCTGGGCATCGGACAGGGTGACAGTCCCCGAATGCCAGCTCAGCACGTCATGAACGATGTCGTGTGCCAAAGAGATGGCCGCGTCATAGGCCCGTCTGCCTGGCAGGGACTGCTGGCCTGTCGTGCTGGTCAGGGCGGGGCCACGCAACGCTGCTGTTGGCACCGACTGCACCAGTGTCATGGCGTAGTCATTGGCCCGCGTGACTGCGGTCTGATCCGCGTAAACGGGGGGTGTCAGCAGGCTGCTGGCATTCTGGTCGGCATTTTTCTGTTCTTTGGAGACTGCCGCACAGATCCCGGCTTCGGCCTCCGCATCATTGCAATAGCGGCTGAAATGCATGTCATTATTGGATTGGGCCGCCTGTGCCCCACCATACCAGGCCGGGGTGCCCTTGTCGGCATGCGTGCGCTGGTCAACCGAGCCATTCAGGGCAGCAGCAACTTCATCCGCATTCCGCACGGCCACGACGGCTGCCTGCCCCCCGGACAGGTTCAGGCAGTCCTCACGGTTGACCGCGTGCTCCTCCATGGACTGGGCATTACGCACCTCACGCGCAATCCGCGCCTGCACCATATTATTGGCGTCCGCGATCTGCTCCTGCGCGCCAACCTGAGCTTTGAGATAGTTACTGATCTGAGTAAAGCCGTTACCCATAAAGGTGTTCATGAACAACAAAGTGCTGTTCAGCACCGTCTGCACACTGGTCACAGCCGCTGTCATGGCCGCCTTGGACGCGGTAATGGCGCTGACAATGGCCCCGGTATCAATCCCGAACGCCTCAACAGGCCTGGGGGCCGCCATGGTTCCCGCCAGGAACGCCATGACCACCAGGGCCGCAGGCAGACCGTGGCGGGCTGGCCAGGTCTTCATTGGCTCACCCGGGAAATGCCTGAACTACTCCCGACGGCCTCGATCGAATACCCGTCAGGCAGTTGGGTCTCACCTGTCGTGTCCCAGTGCGTGCTGCCCGATGTGTTGGTCGAGGAGCTGATGAGGGAATCACCACCCCCACCAAAGGACAGGGACGGGCAGAATGAGCCTGAGCCCAGCCCAAGGCTGAAGTTGTTATCCAGCCCGGTGACACTCAGACCACACTGCGCCGTCCCCTGCAGGCTGTCCCAGGCACTCGTCAGCTCGCTGCAGATTTTACCCATGGCAGCCTGCGCGATGGAGGCAATGTCCAGCCCGCTTGTCAGGACATCCAGCCCCATGCCGGAAAAAAAATTACCCAGGCAGGTAAACTTGGTCACTGATTCAGGCTGCTTGATGGTGGCGTCATCACTTTTGATCTGTGCAGCCAGGCCAGTGGCCGCCGCCTGGATCAGTGTCTGACAGCCCGCGGTCGAGGTCGCAGCCCGCGCAGGTGGTACCCCAAGCATTATCACGCCCGCCATCAGGATCAGGACAGGGGAGCGCTGCTTCATTCGGCGGCCTCCTGATCAGGGCTTGTCTGCTGCACCATCGGCAGCGGCCCCTCAATGAGCTTGGTAATCTCGCGCACCCTGTCAGCGGTCAGCCACTCCGCCGTGGGTAAGACCTGTTTGTGGTTGTGGTGGGCCGTCATGAATCGGCACTCCTGTTCTGTCAGTGACAGGGCAGTGTGCGCCTGATGGTTGTGGGGGCGTTTGGATGGCCTTGGACCCTGCTCACCGAAAAAGAACAAAAGTGAAAAGTTGGCAGTTTAGCCATGTACTGAGTACATGGCGGTATGTACGGAGTACATGGCTCCCTTAAAACGGCCCAAAAAAGTCCTTATAAATCAATAGGTAGAAGAAATTTCAAACACGGCATCCCGTTCGGTGGGTATTTTTTTATGTATTGCGTCAGGGTCTGTCAGCATGGCAGTGCTGAATCCAGATATATGACACGCAGGACTACCCCGGATGCTCGCAGAGATCGTCAGACGCGCATCGGGAGTGACTACGCGACCGCTTTGGAATTCTTCACTGATTTCCTACGGGTTTCTTTTGCCCGGTGGCGACGTGTGCCCACTGCCCGACCTTACAATCCCTCTGCGGGCACCTGCCCGTGGCTGGGGGTGGGACGATATTTCCTACCTGGTGGCCACCTACCCCAAGGCTACCAGGGTCCGGGAAATCGCCACCATTCTGGGGCGCACCCTCTCCAGTGTCCGGGGCAAGGCGCGCCGGTTGGGTATGCGCAGACCCCTGCGTGGCAGAGCGCGCAAGTCCTATCTGCACGCTCTGGTGCCGCGCTCGGCATCGGGTCGCGCAATCTGGAATTCAGTAGCCATTGAGAATCTTGCTGCATTATGGCGAAGACTTTACGCACCAACCTGCATCGCCCGTATGCTGGGACTGACCCCAGGTGCTGTCAGCGAGGCTGCCCGCCGGGCGGGTCTGCCTGAACGGGCAGGACTGCCGCTGATCATGGAGTGCCGGTCTGGCGACCCCATGGCGGCCCCGGAAAACGCAGTCATCTCCGGGCAGATGATCCGCAAGACATGCAGCATCACCCGTCGCCCCTTCTATGTGCGTCCGCAGGATCGCAAACGTGTCCATTTCAGTCTGCTGGGACGCCGCCTGCTCAGGGTCCGCGCCGAAGCTGAAAACAGTTTCGATGTCCATCCTGGCATACTGATGCAGACGTTTTCACAATCTCATGCGTCCGGGGTTCACGCCTGACATGCGCAATACGTCGGCCGCCATTTCCAGACGACTGCTCGATCCTCTGTTCCTTCAGAACCAGCTCCGCGTCGTCCTCATGGCCTTCCTGACAAGCCTTGTGCTCAACGTCACGCTGGGCATTGGTCTGTTCGTTGCCGTCACGCATCCCCCCAGGGTCAAGCACATCTATCATGACCAGTTTGGAAAACCGCGTGAACTGATCGTGACAGATCGCCCCTACTTCAGCGATTCAGACGTGATGAACTGGGCTTCCGAAAAGGTTACAAACCTCTACACACTCAACTACGTACAGTTTGCGAAACAGCTTGTCTATTCCTCGCAATTCTTTTCCACACCTGCCTGGAATTCGTGGGCCGACGCCTTCCGATCGCCTGGAAATATCCAGTTCATAAAGGAAAAACACGTTTTTCTGACTGCCGCTCTCAAAACTGCTCCGTCTGTCCGGAGTGAGGGCGTGAGTGCCCACGGTGACTACGAGTGGCATATCGCCTTCCCGATGTATCTCAAATGGGAAAATGCCGCCGGGTCCATGACGGATACTCTGGCTGTTTCCATGACCATTCGAAGGACTAATGACCCTCTGCACCCAGATGGCCTTGAAATCGCCGAACTGAACGCGCCACGCGCTGCTGATTCCGGGGGTTAAATGCACACGGCCTGTCGTCTGGCGACCGGGCTGGCGCTTGCCAGTGCCCTGTGTGCCCCCGTGTACGCTCAACAGGACCCGCACGGGACCGGGGAACAACCCCATATTGATCCGGTCTATGCCGGACTGCCGCCCCCGCCAGAGGCAATGGAGCGCGCCTATGACCGCTTTGACGCGGGCCAGCGCGCCCTGGATCAGGCAGATGATCCGCATGTCATGGCTGTGCCTGCCTCACGCTCCATCAGTGTGTCCCTCTCCGCAGGCGCGCAGATCAACATCATCAGGATCGCCCAGGGGTACCCAACAGCCCTGACGTTTCTCGATCGCACAGGCCAGCCCTGGCCGATTGCGTGGGATATCAGCACCAACAAGGCAGCAGGCTGCGGCCAGAACGGAGAAGGACACAATGCCTCTGTGCGCCCCGTGGGGATCAATGCCTGCGTGCCTGAACCCGGCTCCAATGTCCTGCAGATCACGCCCCTGTCGCGCTATCCGCGCGGTGGCGTGCTTGTCAGCCTCAAGGATGCCCCCAAGCCCATCAGCTTCATGATTATCGCAGGGGTGGGCACCTATGACGCGGACCTGACCGCCCGCGTCAACGGACGCGGTCCCAAAGCCCGCGACATCCCCGGCCCCGAGCATGAGATCCCCGAGACCGGCTCATCCCTGGTCAACTCATTCTTCAACGGCACGCCTCCTGCCGAGGCCGTGCCTCTCCTGGTCTCAGGCGTCAGCCCTGATCGGATGAGGGCCTGGAAAATCAAAGACACCATGTATCTGCTGACCAGCTACACCGTAGTGTCGCCTGCCCCGATCGGAGACCAGAGCGAGTTTGATAGCACGCTCTTTGTCATCCCGGCCTCGCCAGAAGTCCTTGTGTCCGCTGGGGAACGTAAAATGAGGGTCACTCTCTCGGAGGATGGGCCGTGAGTCTTCCTGACACACTGTCCTCCAGAAAGATCGCGCTGATCGTATGTGCTGTGATCGGTGGGGGCGCGATTACTGGCTGGTATCTGTTGAGCGACAGGGCCGAACACCCGACCTCCACGGCCCTGCACACCCCAAAACTGGCCGCGCCAGCAGGAGGCGAAAACAGGTCAGCCCTTCAGGACGCCGTAGCCCAGCAGGCCGAGAAATCACGTGCGGATGAAGCCCTGCGTAATCGCCAGAGCTTCGCCAGCGCAATCGTAGGGCGCAATAACGCCCCTGAGCATGTTGGTGAACTGGGGGCACTGCCTGGGCGCAATGGGGAGGCGAGCCAGAAACCCGCGTCTGCCCCACCAGCAGCAGTGCCCCCACCTCCTGTTGCACCGCCTGCCCAAGCAACCTCATTCCATCAGTTGCAGTCATCCTCCGATGCGTCATCGGCACAGCAGGAGCATGGCAGTCTCCCGCTGGATGAGGCTGCAGCGCTGTATGCCCAGTGGGGCCACGGCGGCCAGGCCTCTCTGGACATGGAATTACCCGGTGCCTCTACCGGACAGGCCAGCAGTTCCGGCCCCTCGACAAACAGGGGTGGCAGTAATTTTGCAGCCCTCAACACGGGTCTGGCAGCACCCGCGACAGCGTCCGCCCAGACACCAGCAGCACCTGCGGCCACGACACAGGCCCCAGCGCACCGTACGCTGCTACTGGCCGCAGGCCGGGGTGTTTACGGCCATTCCGTGCTGACATCCAACTCGGATCTGGGGTCGGAAGTCCTGGTTGAAATTGATTCCGGCCCGTTCAGAAAAGCCCGTGTCAGTGGCACTCTGACCCTGAAGAACGACCGTTTGGTCATCAAGTTTACAAAGCTGATGATCGGCGATCAGGATCCGATTGCCATCAGTGGTTATGCCGTCACCCCCGATACGGCCGAGACCGGCGTTGCGTCGGAAGTGCGCGAGCATATCGCCTCGCGCATCATCCTGCCGATTGCCGCAGGTTTTGTCGAAGGCCTGGGCGAGGCCATGCAGAACACGAACACGAGTTCCTACACCAACGCGTCGGGCATGAGCACCTTTACCCACCTCAATCTCGCCCAGCAGCTCGGCGTGGCCGCAGGAAAAGGCGCACAGGCCGCAGGCCAGGTCATCCAGAAGCAGACGCCCCAGCAGGCCACGGTGCTGCTCAATCGCGGCGACACCATTGGCGTGCTGTTCGATGACCCTGTCTATGGCTCGTGAGCGCGCTCACAACAGCTTCCCCGATACTGGACGCCTCAGTCACGAAGAGGCACAGATGCGAGGCAATACCGCCATGACACAGGATACGACAGACAGCCCGCAAGGGGCTGTTGTCACCCCACTCCAGCGTAGCCGGGTGGAGACACCCCGCGACACAGCCACAGTTCCACCACAGGAGACAGCCGCCCAGCCTCTGGCCGCAGCGCCTGACAAACGAGCGGGCGGTGTGTCCAAAAAAATGCTGCTCGCAGGGGGGGCCGCCACCGTGCTGGCACTCTGCGGCCTGTTTGTCGCCATCAATGGCCTACCCCAGGGAGCCAGAATGGGCCAGGATCAGGGCCGCCTGGTCGCAGCCCCCGCTGCAATGGCGACGATGGATGAACCAGTCCATCCCGTCAGCACGATCCGGCAACCCCGTCAGACAACCGCGCAGCAGGTACAGCACCCGACCTTGCAGAGCGTGAGCAGGGTCCAGACGCAGGCTGAGGGTGTCAGAGCCTTCCCGGCACAGCCCGCCATGGAGATGGCCCGCCCGGCACCGCTGCCTGATCCTGCGGGACAGGGTAGCCTCAAGACAGACACCCCCGCTCCGATGAATGGCCCTCAGCCGGACGCGCCGATCCAGGCAGCCCATGAAGATACGGCGCAGGACAGCCCCGCCCAGACATTGCCCACGCCCGATGTCGCGCAGGGCACGGCCCCACACCCTGCTCCCCAGACCATTTCCGATGACCGGCTGCTCATTGCCATGAGCCAGAAGCTGGAAGCGATGGCGACCCAGGTAGCCAGTCTGACGCAGAAGCTCGATGACACGCAGAAAACCCTCAACGACCGACTGACATCGGGTCTGGGCCGCATGGATGGTCGCCTGGACGAGTTGCAGCACCGCGAGGACATGCAGATGCAGTCCCGCACTCTGAGCAAACCGACCGAGGATGCGGCACAGGCCCCCAAACCCCCAGCCCCTGCTCATGCCACACCGGCCCATGCGGCCGCTGCCGCCCCCCACCACGACACACCCCGGCCGACACCCCGGCCCAGTCCAGCCCCCCTGCCACGCTACACCGTGCAGGCCGGAGCGCCGGACATTGCCATCCTGGCCGATGCCAGTGGCAATCCCGTGCGTATCCAGCCGGGTTCGGATCTGGGGCCATGGGGCTCCGTCCTGTCGATCTCGGATGTCGGTGGCCGCTGGCAGGTCCGCACTGAACGTGGCGTGATTCACTGATGCTTTCAGGGATATTCGACTTTGCCCAGGAAATCGGCAATGCCATGGGCTGGGTGCTGCCAGCCCTGTGCTATATCGTTGGCAGCACCTTTCTGCTGGGCGCGGTCTTCTCGCTCTACAAGGCGTCCAGCGGGTCTGGCACTGTCCTGTCCTTTGGCGTGCCCGCCGCCCTGCTCACGGGGGCCGCCATCTGCCTCAGTTTTCCTGAGTTCATCAATACAGGAAGCAGGACACTCGGGTTTTCGGCAGGCGCATCATTTACGGACAGTTCGGGCAAGGTCAGTTTTTCCGAAAACACTCTGACCACGGCCATGGCTGCAGGTCCTGCTGAAACCCTCAAGGCCGTCCTGCACCTCTTTCGCTTCTATTTCATGAATTACGGCGCGCTGATCGTCTTCTTCGCCGTCACGCGCCAGATCGGGCGTGCCAAGGGCACGAACAACTCCTCAGCCTCATCGAACATCATGATGATCGTTGGCGGTTTTCTCATCATGAACGCGGACACGATTGTCCCCGCTCTCGCCACAAAACTGCATCTGGTCTCGTCATGAGCCTGAGGTCTTCAAAACTCCAGATCATTGAAGGATATTCCATGCGCATACGCATTCCCCTGACCTATCTGGTCCTTGGCGGCACCTTTGTCATCCTGCTCCCGCACGTCGGTCATGCCCAGGCTATTGACGATATCACCGAGCAGGCCTCCCAGCATGTGCTCAAGGCCTGGTCCTATCTGATCAACATGGTCGGGTTTGTCGGCGGCGGCGCGCTGCTGCTGGCCAGCGTGTTCGGCTGGTATATGCACCAGAAAAACCCCAACGCTGGCCGTGGGCTGGGACTGGTTCTGGCAGGCTTTGTCTGCGGCGCCCTGCTGCTCTCCTTCCCCTTCCTGGCCAAGACGGCCAGCCTGAGTGTGTTCTCTGGTGGCGTGCAGGCCACGGGGGATCAGAAAATGATGAAGTTCGATCAGTAATGTTCGACATCATCACCCATGCGAGGGCGCCTGCGGGCACCCTCATCATGGAGACCATCACACCCGCAGGTAGCCAGCGGTGCGCCTGCTGTGATTTTCAGCCCGCCCGCACACGGGTTGCAGGCACGTCATTATGTCTGACCTGTGCGCCAGCCTATGCACTGGACCAGGACGGGCTGGATCATCTGGCCCATCTCATCTGGATGCCCCGGTTTGACCAGGGTGTCCTCAGCCGGATGGTGCGCGCCATCCATGCTGCAAACCTTCTCGCGGAATCAGTCACGGATACCGCCATTCATGATCAGGCCCAGCGGGGAAAGCATATTCTGGATGCCCTGATCAGGACACGGGGCCAGGCGCGGGAGTGTCTGGGCATAGACAGTCTGACCCAGCTGCGCAAAACCGTCTCCTCCATGGCGGTCAGGGAGTTTGTCGGTCGGTCATCAATGACCGGACTACGGGTTCTGCTCTACAGGCCCGCATGGTTTGCCCCTGATGTCGATCTCTACCGTCAGGATCTGCTGACCGCACTGGACACGCCATGACCTTCTGGCGTCGCAAACCGGCTCCTGCCCCGCCCTCCCAGAGCAGCCCTGAGACTGCCGCGCCACCCCCACGCAAGACGCTGTTCGACACCGGTCTGCGACCCATGACGATGATCATGCAGGGCATGGCCACTGCCTCACGGATGTTTAGAATTCCTGTGACTTCCTTTTGCGATCTGGCGACCTGTGATCAGCACGGCCTTCTGACACTCAATGGGGAATACGCAACCGTGCTGCGTCTGCGTGGCCGCCGCGTGCTGGGCGATCTTGCGGAAATCACTGCTGCCGCCGCCCGACTGCGTCTGGACATGGCCAGTCTCTTCAATGATCCGGGCCACGCCCTGCAGTTCTGCTACACCGCAGACCCCGATGGCGCGACCCAGGCAGTGGCCCGTAATCTGGATGACCGGCGGACCATCGCCCGTGCCTTGGGCGCGGAGTTCGAAGACATTTTCCGCGAACGCCTGAAAATCCTGCCCGGTTACATGCGTCAGGAACGCGCCTGTCTGGTCCTGTGGACCCGTCCAGGCCGTCTGTCCCGGCCTGAACTCAAACAGGCCAATCGCCAGCGCAAGGCCGCCTATGCCACCCTGCCCCCGCTGGGCGATGCCCAGAACCCGCTGCTGGGAAGCCAGGAACTGGGCACGGTGCACAGCGCATTCGTGTCCCAGATTGTCTCAGCCCTCACCGTGGAGGGTATCGTCGCCGATGTGCTCCCCCCCAAAGACGGCCTGCGGCTGATCCGCGAAGAGATCTATCCCGAGACCGTGGGCTCGGAGTGGTCTGCCTGCACCCCGGCGGACAGACCACCCATGATCATCCCCGAAACAGACAGGCCTGAGGATGCCTCGGACATGCTCTGGCCACCGCTGCGCGAGCAGCTGTTCATCGATGACGTCCCTACCCCCGACATTTTTACCGCCCGACTGGGTCTGTATGACTGGCGTCCCCTCGAACTGACCCGCGTCAGCGAAGAAATCCGCCCGTTTACCGAACTGGTGGGCCGCATGGCGGCCCGGCGTCAGCCCTGGCGGATGACCGGCCTGATCGAAGGTGTGCGGCCGAGCTACATGATGTGGAAGGCGGCCGTGGCGACCCTGCTCAAATTCGGCTCCAACACCAGTATCTACAACGGGTTTGAAAGCCTCAAGGCCAACCGGGAGGCCCAGAAGGACAATACCGTCAAGCTGCGCGTGTCTTTTGCAACCTGCGCGCCAGCCGGTGACACCGAGAAACTCGGCGTGCGGACCTCACGTCTTCAACAGACCATCGGCGCATGGGGTGGCGCCAGCGCCAATCGCATGTGTGGCGACCCGCTGGCAGGTACGCTGTCCTCGGTCCCCGGTCTGGCCATTGCCTCCACCGCACCCCCGACAGCCGCCCCTCTGTCCAAAGCCCTGATAATGATGCCATGGACCCGTCCCGCTACCCCCTGGCAGGATGGCGCGGTGCTGTTCCGGGCTGCTGATGGCACGATCGTACCGTTTGATCCCGCAGGGTCTGGCCGTGATGCCCGACTGGATCTGTTCATCGGTCCATCCCGGCGCGGCAAGTCCGCCCTGGACAACGTGCTGCTGCTGGGCACCCTGCTCAGCCCTGCAAGCATGACGGATCAGGGTGTTAAACCCGCACTGATCGCCAAGCTGGATATTGGTGATTCCACCAGCGGCCTCATCGACATGATTCACAGTGCCATGGGCTCCAGGGACAAAGGGGAGGCCATTCATATCCCCTTCGATCTGATCCCCGAACACGCCTACAATATTTTCGACACCGAAGCCTGCTGCCGATACCCCCTGAGCTATCACAACACCGTCCTGCGGTCGTTCATCGGGCTGGTCTGCACACCGTTGGATGGAAAACCTTTCGAGAGTCTCGATCAGCTGATTGATCGGGTCATCCGCGCCGCCTACGAAATTTTCTCCGATGAAGGCACCTCCATCCGGCCCAAGATCTACCGGCCTGATGAAAACCGCCCTCTGGATCACAGGCTGGCCCATCACGGCCTGGACATCCCCGAAGACAGCACCTGGTGGTCGGTCGCCGACGCGTTCGCAGGTGTTGGGGACATGCGCTGGGCCAGGGTTGCAACGCAACACGCCGTACCCGTCATGAGCGACCTGCTCGAAGCCATGAATGAAGACCGCGTCTGGCGGACCTTCAGCGAGACCACCCCGACCAGTGGTGCCGAAACCTCCCTGTCCATCTTCAGGCGTTACATCAGCGCGTTCATCAGCCGCTTTCCCACCCTCAACCAGGTCACGAAACTCGATCTGGGAGACGCACGCGTCACTGTCATCGACATTGACCGTGTTGCTCCTGAAGGACTGGGCGAAGCCCGGCGCCAGACGGAGCTGATGTATCTGCTGGGCTTTCAGATCGTGGCCCGCAATTTCTTCCTGCGGCCAGAAGACGCCCAGGACGTGCCCGCCCATGTACGCGACTGGCACCGTGAACGCTTCAAGGGCTTCCGTGAGGCGTCCAAGACCGTACGCTGCGACGAATTCCAGAGGACAAAAGGCGCGCATTACGTCCAGCAGCAGTTTGATGAGATTGCCCGCCGTGGTGCCAAGCTCAATGTCGGGATTGGCCTTGCCAGCCAGAGGCCGGATGATTTCACCGAATATCTGCTCAGACAGTCCACCGGCCGCTTCATCCTCGGGGCCGGTGATACGTCTGAGGCAAAGGTCATGGCCGATACGTTCAACCTCAGCACGGCCGCCCATGAGATCATCAGATACGGTCTGAACGGTCCCAGGCCCGATGGGAGTGGCTCGCCTTTTGTGTTGCAGATCAGGGTGCGTGCCCAGTGGTACGAACTCTATCTGCTCAATCTCATGGGGCCGGTGGAACTGTGGGCACTGTCCACCACTCCGGAAGACACGGCTCTCAGACGCCGTGTCTATGATGCCGTGGGCTCGGCCGAGGGTCGCAGACGCCTGGCGCGTGTGTTCCCGCGCGGGAGTGCCGCAGATGAGATCGTGCGCAGGCGTGATGCCCGGATGCGTACGGGCGAGGATCAGGCCATGGCCATGGGCGGCGTGATCAGTGAACTGGCCGACGAACTGGTCAATGGCACAGGTCTGGGCACCATTATCCGGGACGCGGATGAGCCCATGTCCGGACCCACAACGCATGCCTCGATACTGGAGGCATGATACGACGCGCCCCCTTCTTTCTGATGCTGACAGCCGTGAGTGGCTGCGCCAGTTCAGCCCTGAACGCTCCGGTGATGGTCCAGACCCCGGGTCTGCCGTCTGCGGAACTGGCGCTGCAGCGCAGCCTCGACCGGGTGCACAGTTTCATGGACAGCCTGGGGGAGCGCCTGGAAACTCCGGCCCGCCAGGCGCTCCCCCTTCCCACCACACGGGTTGCGGCCCAGACCCCGCCTGTGGCGTCATCCGCAGCCGCACCCCCTCCCAGAGCCCCGGCACCGCCCACGCCGCCGGTCGCAACACCGGCAGAGGGGCAGGCTCTGCCCCATCAGGCCCAGCCCCTGTACGGACGGGGCGGGATTGTCTGGTTTGCCTACGCCGATGGCTCACCGACCCTGACCTGTGCGGCTCAGGATGTCTGCATCCTACGGCTGCAAAGTGGGGAAACGCTCAATCGTGACGCCATCCCATCCGACCTTCAGGCTGCTGGATGGCGGGTGGATATCGTGCGCGGCACCCGAGGTATTCATGCCGGATGGGCGCTCGCCCTGGCCCCCACAGCCCAGGCCCGCGAAACGATCCTGCGGATCACCACCTCACGACGTACCTATGTCGCACGCCTGACAGCATCGGCACCGTCCATGCGGATCATCGCATTCACCTACGCCCCAGGTGATCCGTCGTCCCAGCCAGAGATCGCGGCTGGCTCAGGGGCCGGGGGCACACCCGATTTCAGCTTCCGCTGCACCGGAGACGCCCCATGGAAACCCCTGCGGGTCTATCGCGAAGGTGGCCACACCTACATCCAGTTCCCGCCAGGCGGTATCGCCGCCGCCCCGCGTCTGGTCATCGTCTCACCCCAGAGTGGCGCGGCCCAGGCCTACACCACCGTGGGGGATTCCTACGTCATCAGCCAGCCTGTCGATGAAGCCCTGCTCATCGGTCACGAACCCGGCTCCCCCAGCATCCGCATAACCCATGGAACAGCCCAATGACCCGTGTGGCCCAATGCCTGACCACGGCCGCCCTGTGCGCAGCCCTGGCCGGGTGTGCCCAGCAACCTGCCGCCAGCACGTCCCATATCCAGGGCGCGGCCTTTCGCGACGCGTCAGCCCTGACCGTCTATATCGCCGACATTCTGGCCAACAGCATGGACGCCAGGCGCAGCACCATCCAGCTCATGCCCTATGACGGGCCTGATCCCGATCATACCCAGATCCTGCTGACCGATACGCTGCGCGAGCGCGGTTTTGCCATCTCCCCTGAGGGCATGGCGTATCCCGGAGCGCATACCCTGCGCTACGCGGTCAATCCGGTCGGGCAGGATCTGGTGCTCGAACTCGATGTCGATGACGCCCAGGCCACATGCCTCTACGGCCATGCGAGCGAGGGCGCACTGCAACGACGCGGCAGCTGCACCCTGCGCAACGGCGCGCAGCTGAGCCTGCGAATTCCCTCTGGCGGCCCGGTTCTCCAACCCGCCCCCGCACCTGCCGGACAGGCCGGAACAGGCCCCGCATCCTCCACCCCCGTGTCCAGTCCCGCAGCCCCACCCCTGGCGGAAACCTGGACCCTCATCGAAGGCCAGTCCGTGCGCGATCAGATGATCGCCTGGGGAGACCGCGCCGGGTGGCGCGTCATCTGGCCGCGCGACCTCAACTGGATGATCCCCGCCATGACATCCTTCACTGGAGACTACCAGAAGGTGATGACCGACATTATCCGCACGATCTCGGATGAAGGAAAATCCATCCGCGCCGAGTTCCATGCTCCCAACCGCACGCTGGTCGTGACCAACCCTGGGGGGCACGATCAATGAGACCCCTGTGGCGCACCCTTCTGGGGAGCTGTGCGCTCATGCCACTGCTGGGCATGAGTGGCTGCAGCGATTTCCACGAGGCTCGTGACAGTGAACGCGATGCCCTGGCCATCGCTCGCGACAGCCATGTGCCCGATCGTCCCGTCGTCAGTGTTTCAGACAAGCCCTGGCTTCTGGGGGAGACCATCAAGGTGGTCGATCAGGTGCCTGACGTCCTGATGCGCCCGGCCGGGCTGCGTCTGGACCGCCCGGTCTCTCTGCGTGATGCCGCCATTCTGGCCAGCCGGACCACCGGCATTCCCGTGCGGATCGCTCCTGATGCGGACACAGACGGTCTGGAAGGCCTGTCGTCCTCCGGCCCGGTGGCCTTCAACGGCAGCTCCCTGCCCCCACCGCCCTCCATGACCGGCCTGCCCGCTGCCCCCTCAGCCCTGTCAGCACCCTCCCAGCCCGCCTGGAGCGGGGTGGGGCACTGGCTGGACT
>NZ_CP043508.1 GCF_008365315.1 Acetobacter vaccinii
CCCGCCACCGGCGACTGGTTTCTGGGCTGGGATGACAACACCGGCCAGCAGCTCTGGCTGAGCAACGACGACATGGCCATGCACACCATCCTGCCCGGTTCAACCGGCTGGGGGAAAAGCCAGACCATTTACAGCCTGCTGTGCAATGCCCTCGCCCAGGGCAGCGGCTGCATGATCGTGGACGGCAAAGGCTCGAACAACCTCGTCTTCTCCGTCAAGATGATGGCCCGGCGCTGGGGGCGCGAGGCTGATGTGCGCGTCATCAACATGCTGGTCTCCAGCGGGGACCGCAAAAGCCACACCTGGGGCGCGTTCTCGGGCGTCAATCCCGAAGGGCTGAGTGAGCTGCTGCTCACCATCTTCCTGCCCGAGGACAAAAGCGGTGGGGGTGGCAGTGCGTCGTATTTCCGCGACAGGGCGGACTCCCTCATCCGCGCCATGAGTTATGTCTGGGTCTGGATGCGCGATCATGCGGGCATCCCCATTACATCGGAGAGCATCCGCGCCAGCCTCTCCACCATCCAGGCGCTCATTGATCTGGTGGGCACACGCTCAGATCCATCGGAAAAGCGTGTGTTCAGCTATTACGATCTCGCCAGCCAGCGCCTCATGACAATGCCGCTGCCCGAGGCCTTCCCGCTGTCTCTGCTCGACCCCGTTCGCGACTACGTCAATGAAACCGGCGGGTTTTCCAGTGGCAAGGGGGGTGTGGACAGTCAGGACAAGGTGCGCGAACAGCACTCCTATGTCGTGGGTGGCTTTGCCAGAGCCTTTACCCAGATGGGCTCGACACTGGGGCATATCTTCCGCTGCGGCCTGCCCGGTGTCGATTTCCACGATATTTTCTACAACCGCCGCATTCTGGTGGTGGTTCTGCCCTCCCTCGAAAACCATCCCGAGACCAATGCCTCACTGGGCCGCATGACCATTACCGCCCAGCGGTACGCGCTTGCCCCCGCACTGGGGACATCCCTTGAGGGTGACTATGTCGATCTGGTCGTCAACCGGCCGTCCTCCGCCCCGACGGTCTATCCGATCGTCCATGACGAAGTCGGGATGTTCCTCACCCGTGGGCTGGATGTGATGATGGCCCAGGCGCGTGAACTCAATGTCGGCATCACGATTTCTTTCCAGGAGGTCGGGACCATGTATGCCGCCCTGGGCAAGGATCGGGTGGTCCCCCTGCTGGGCAATCCCAAACTCAAGATCTTCGGGCAGATCGAAGATTCCGCCCCCACCAAGGAGTGGCTGGAAAGCACGGGCGGCACGATGCAGGTCAGCGTCCTGCCCGGCTATGAAAGCTCGCCCACCCTTGGGGTTTACAGCGGGGTGGACCGGGCCGATATCCGCGAGGTCAAGCGGATTTCGTGGAGTGATGTGCAGTCGCTGCGCAACGGGCAGGCCATTATCCTGTTCCGGGGAAAGCGGATCTACACGCGGCTGTTCTATGCGGGGATCAAACCTGCGGGCTACAACCGGCTGCATCCTCTGCTGACGCTGCATACCGTGCCTGCCGGTCGGGATCATCCCATTGCCCGGGCCATCCGGGGCGGGCAGGATATTCCCGGACGGGCCGCCCACCTGGCACCGGCCGCATCCCTTGAGGTCATCCACGACAGGATGGCGCGGATTGTTGATACGGATGCGACCGTGCGTGAGGATATCCATGCGCTGTTTGGCGCAGAGCTACCGCGTGCGGACACACAGCCTTTTGCAGCCCTGTTCCAGAGCCTGGGCGCCTATACCAGCCCGAAGACAGACCTGCCGGTGACGATGCTGGCCCCCAAAGGCAACGTGGCGCTCTATGAGGCCATGGTCGCACTGGAGGCCCTCAACTGTGATGCTCAGGGGCAGACCCGCAGCCGTGTGGCCAGCGTCCTCAATACGCTGGCCCGCACGACTGTCAGACGGAAAGGGCAATAAGCCATGGCCTTCTCCACTCCGGCTGCGCCCGGTGCCGCCCCCATGACACGGGCAGAGATGATCGCCTGGTGCCAGGCACAGGCCCGTCGGGCCGGGATCACCCGGCCAGTTCCCACGGCGCACGACCTCTACGCGGAGTTCTGCAACGACTGGTGGAAAAAGAGAGGGCGTACCCCGCCTGGACAGGACGCCCCGGCGCCAGGCGTCCAGAAGGAATGACCTCTCAAAACCCGTGTCAGGCCGCTGCTCTTTTGGGGCGGCCCCGCCTCTGGGGCTGGGGTTTTTCATCGGCGGCAGTGGCAGCGTCGGCGTCAACACCCCCCTCACTGCGCGTCTGAGTGGCGGCCGCACTCCGTCCCAGGCCGATTTCCTGGGCAAGGCGGGAGCGTTGCTCGGCGTAGCTGGGGGCGACCATCGGATAATCCGCAGGCAGACCCCAGCGCTGGCGATACTGTTCCGGTGTCATATCGTAGGCGGATTTAAGATGACGCTTGAGCATCTTGAGCTTTTTGCCGTCTTCCAGGCAGACGATATAGTCAGGATAGACAGATTTCTTGATCGGAACCGCAGGGACAAGGTCCTTGTTGGCAACAGGGGCAGACCCTGTGCTGGTCAGGGCAGTGTAGACAGCCCCGATCAGTCCGGGCAGCTGGTCGGCTGCAATGGTGTTACTGGACACATAGGCCGCCACGATTTCGGTGGTCAGGACATGAAATGCAGAAGCCCCTGAGGGATCGGAAGACGTCGTCATCAATGCTTGCTCCGTAATAGCCGTCAAAGCGATTATATGCGTAATAGTGACAATACTTGTTCTTCTATCAGATTAATCTTGCGAAAACAAAAAATTATGCAGTGATCTTGAGAATAATCATTCTTAAAATATAAAACTGCCGTCTGACACTTTTTCCCATAAAATGTCCTGACAATGGACATCAGAACATGCTTCTTGGAAACCGACACTCTGCAGGACAATAGCGCATTATCTCACAGGGTCTTCTTTGCCATTTACGTAACTGCTGTATTTATCGTATAAATGTTCTACAGTGAAGGAGAACACCATGCTGACATTTTCGACAAGCGATCTGTCACGCAAATCAGGCGACATCATCGCCAGTGCTTTGCAGGGACCTGTGACAATCAACCAGCGCGGCAAGCCCAGATTGATCATGCTCAGCGTTGAACAATACGAGAGGCTTACCCGAGAAGCAGACGAGCGCCTTGCAGGTGCGACATCAGAGATGCCTCCTGATCTTGCCCATGAGATTGAAAAAGCGATCGACGGCTACCTGCTGGATGTTCTGCCGAAGTCATGAAAACGGATTTGAGACCAGGAGTGGTCTTGCGATATCCCTATCTGTGGCACTGGCAGGATATTCGTGGAGAAAGCGAAGGACGCAAAGACCGTCCGACAACCATTGCGGCCGCTTTTATAGCACGGGACAATCGCCACTACGTTCTGTTGCTACCCGTGACAACACAGCCACCAGCCCCGGAGCGCATAGCCGTTGAAGTTCCTGCCACAGAGAAAAAACGAGCAGGCCTTGATCTGAACAGGCAACAATGGATTTTGCTTGATGAGTATAACCTGGACCCGATTGCCACATCATACTACCTACAGGGAAGTCCTCAACTGGGACAGTTCAGTGATGCGTTTATGCGCCTCCTGCTGACACATTTCAAAAGCCTCTTACCGCAGGCAAAACGCATAACACGTTATCCTTAATCTCGATTTCAGTCCAACCAGGACGACCGTGAGAGGAAGTTCGAAAACGTACGATAAGCGGCACCGTATCCAAGACGTTGATTTTAAGACCAGTTACGTGACCAGTTTTCGTCTATCTTTGGGTCATCTTGTCGTAGTCACATAAACGCTCGTTAAAGTGACAACCAGCGGGGAAGATGGCTGTCTTCCACTGCTTTCCTTACCATGCATTTTCTTGGATTACCTTTCCAAACTGCTTCTCACAGCTCCCCAACCTTGGCCATGCCCGCTCCGTCATCGAGAGCGGTCCCATCAGAATTATGAATAAAATTTAATTTATTCATCCTATCAACCGTAACGCGCAACTGATATCCCGCCGTTAATAATAATGATTCTCATTACAATTCCTGGTAGGATATTGATGTGACACTCCACCATGTAACCCATCTTCGGGCGGCCGCCCTTCTGGCCTCAACGTTCCTTTCTTTAGGAGGAATATCTTCCGTTCAGGCGGAAGATATCGTAAAAAAAACAAATAATGAAAAAGTTATTGAGAGCAAGAAATCAAATAACAAACAGTCATCATCAAAAAATACCACAAAACAGAAAAATATAATTAATGTTTCTTCAAAAACTGATGAAAGCATTCTTGTGCGAGCCAGGCGGTGGGACCATGGGAGTTATACAGCACCAGAAACAAGTGCTTCCACGGGGTTGCCATTAAGCTTACGGGAAACACCGCAGACCGTCACAGTTATGACGCGGCAGGTGATGGATGATCAGCAGATCAATACCCTGGATGACGTTCTGAATACCACTCCTGGCGTTACATCCTATGCAAACGATAATGCAGGGAGAACAACATATCGCGCACGTGGCTTCGACATTACCAATTACAAGATTGATGGCATGCAGATTGATGCCTCAACAAGCTTTGGCGGTGTTGGATCATCCATGAATATGGACCTGTATGATAATGTGCAGATCGTCCGTGGAGCCAACGGTCTTTTGGGCGGGACGGGGGATCCATCCGCAACTATCTACTTGCAACGCAAAGCACCTCAGAGAGAATTTTCGGCAAATGGTCTCCTAAGACTAGGTAACTGGAACGAGCACCGCGTCATGGCGGACCTCAATACTCCTCTTAATCATTCAGGAACTATTCGCAGTAGATATGTGTTTTCGTGGGATGACACCGATACCTTCAGGGTCAGAGAACATGTCAACCGCATTGGGGCTCTTGCAAACTTCACGGCAGACATCTCTTCACGGGATACGCTCAATTTCGGCTTTCAATATGAAAGAACCCGTAATGATGGTGCGTCCTGGGGAACCAATGTTCCTATCTGGTATGCAGATGGCACCAAAACCAATCTGCCTCGTAGCACCAACCCTGCTGCGGACTGGAGCCAGGCCACGCGTGACCAGTATACAGCGTTTATCAACTACGATCATGATTTCTCAGCAGGCTGGCATCTGAAGGCAGGCTACATGCGTACTCAGGGGAGTTCCTATAACAACCTTGGTGTCGCAAAAATCAATAATGCATCACGGGGAACTTATGGGGGTTTTTGGAATCAGGATGGGACTGGGGCGTATCTGAACGCTCTACATGCTGAGTATGAAGATGCGCGAGATAATGCTGACGTCCATATCTCTGGCCCCATTCATGCTTTCGGTCGTAAACATCAACTGGTCTTTGGTTTCAATGGATATAATGATGAACTGACACAGTATTCATTCAGTAAGGCTTTAGGAAACTGCTCGATTGCTGGTGTCACTCCCTATTCAGGGTGTCAGTATCGGGCAACCGGTCTTCCTATTGCTAACTGGCAGACATGGGACGGATCTTACCCTAACTTTGCAACGCACCGCACACACGCGCGTGAGGTTGATGTCACTCGAAATTACGGTGCGTATGCCTCTGGTAGGTTTGTGCTAGCCAAGGGGCTTTCCCTTATTCTCGGTGGGCGCATGAGCAGTTATCAAGCTTACACCGGCACGTATAATACAGCCAACAAATACTCAGGATCCACCAGTACAGGTCAGCAAAACGCCGTTCTGACCCCTTATGCCGGTATGGTCTATGACTTTACAAAGACCATGTCGATTTATGGAAGCTACACAAACGTTTACACACCTCAATCAAACCTGCGGGATGCCAACAACAAACCCCTCGATCCGGTCATGGGAAAAAGCTATGAAACGGGTTTGAAAGGTGCGTTCTTCAAGCAACGTCTTAACACGTCTCTCGCATTCTATCTCAACCGCCAAAACAATGTTGCCCAGGCAACTGGCGCAACAAATTCCACCACCGGTGAAGCTATTTATGAGTCTGTCAATGGTGTGAAGACTGAAGGTATTGATTTTGATGCTTCAGGTGAGCTTCTACCCGGTTGGAACGTATTCTTTGGTTACAGCTATCTCTACGAAAAAGGGTTGAGTTATCGTCAGGATCCGCATCACCTTGTGCGTCTAACAACAAGTTATACTTTCCCTGGAAAACTCCATCATCTGACTATTGGTGGTGGTGTCTCCAGCCAGTCCAGCACAGAATGGTCCACCAATCCCGGGCGTCCTCTTGGAAATGGCAAGTATGATTCTTCCAACCTTCGTGTCAAAGGCTACACGCTCATTAATATCATGGCGCGGTATCGTGTTGCCAACTGGCTCGATATTGCAGGGAATATTACCAATCTCACAGACCGGACTTACGTACGTCAGGAAGGGTTTTACGATGGCATGATCTATGGCGAGCCACGCACTTTTAGCTTTACTCTACGTGGTCATTATTGAACCTTCTGAGACTATTCAGTCTTTTACACATGAACTGGAAACTCTAAATGTCTGACCATAGACATTTAGAGACCGATAGTGTTGAAAAACTCATGGTGAAGAGTGAAAGTGTTGCCAAGCCACTTCGACATAAGTGCAGCTTTCTTGCCTCAGGTGGATAAGGCAGGCGCTCCGGGAGGTATCAGTTTCGCCATTTTGCGGAGATTTTGAGCAGCTGCGGCGAGATGGAACTCATCACGGGCACCGTTTGGTCCTCTGAGCCTCAACCGATCGATCTTCAAAATGCGCTTGAGGTGAGCAAACAGCATTTCAACCTTCTTTCGTTCTCGTCTGGAGATAATATAGGCGTCGGTTAAAGCAATGTCGCGGGCCATATCACGAGCGCCTTCATGAATAGAGCGCAGAACCTTACGATTGGGCTGATTGGGGCAGCATTTTGGTTTGAGAGTGCATACGTCGCACGCCAGTTTCGACGAACGGTATCGAAGTAGGTTGTCGGGAGGGGCATTTGGTTGATCCGAGTTGATCTTGCGCCACTGCTGCTTCAGTTGCTGTCCTCCAGGACAGATGTAAAGATCGTGCACGTGGTCATATGTGAAATCTCGACGTTCGAAAGTCCCGTCCTGCCGGGCAGATTTGTCGAAGACCGGAATGTGAGGTTCGATGCCACGCTCATGAACCAGCCACGCAAGATTTTCAGCGGATCCATAAGCTGTATCCGCCGCAAGCCTTTCGGGCCATATTCCAAATGTTTCCTGCGTACGCTCTATCATTCGGCGTTGCGCCGTAACCTCGGCCTGCCGGATGGCTGTCGTGGTTTCTACATCCATGATGACAGCCGATTTAAGGTCGATGAGGTAATTTGTGCAGTAGGCATAATAAGCAAGGCCACCGCTTGCAGCGTTCCAACGTGCCGCAGGATCGACCGGAGAGATATATTTTGGTTGCACGGGCGTAGCAGACCCAAATGCAGCATCGTCCAGCACCGAGAAATACTCCCGCACAGCACGTTGGGCTGCCTCGATCGGCAGTTTATCTGGGCCCGGAACACTACGCTGCCGATTAGCGTCAGCCTTGATCGTGCTGGCATCGACCGCAAAGCCTTCACCGCCCACCAGTCCCTTGGCGATACACTGCCGGACGGTCATTTCGAACATTTGGCGAAGCAGATCACTCTCCCGGAAGCGTCCGTGCCGGTTTTTCGAGAATGTCGAATGATCAGGCACAGGGCCGTTGAGACCAAGGCCACAGAACCACCGGTAGGCCAGGTTAAGATGGACTTCTTCACATAGCCGTCGCTCGGATCGAATACCCATCACGTAGCCAACGATTAACATCCTGATGATCAGCTCGGGATCGATTGAAGGCCGTCCCGTGCCGCTGTAAAATGGACGAAGATGCTCACGCAGGCCGTCCAGATCGACAAAGCGATCAATTGAACGCAAAAGATGGCCAGCTGGCACATGGTCTTCAAGACGGAACTCGTAGAACAGTGCCTCCTGTATTTTCGTTCGATCACCCATCATTTGCAGGTTCCTCCTGCGAAGAGTGAATCAGTGCTTCACTCTCAAAGCAAGCGCGACTTTTTCAACACTATCGACCCATAGAAGACATTCTGCTCGCCCCTGATCTACCTGTCCGCTCAATCATATAAAAGCGGACTTTCCGCTTCCGCCTTCATCTCGGACATCAGCACGTTGATATGTGGTTCCGGAAAGCGGACGGTCGGCAATAGTTCTCGTTATCCGCCGATGTCCTCCTCCAGACTTCTGATTGCTGCATGTGCAGCTGATCAGGAGAAAGTATCATGGAAAAGAAAACGCGTTTTCCATCGCCTACGCTGAAGGCGTCCATGCCTTGGAATGCAGGAAAAATGGTTGGCGCCAAGCGGGCGCTTAAAGAAAAGCACGTCTGGGCTATTCGGTTTTGGCTGGGGAGCGAACAGCGTATCAGAGACAGAGCTTTGTTTGATCTTGCTCTCGATAGCAAACTCAGAGGCTGCGATCTTGTCAGCCTTCATATCGGCGACATCGTTACCAGTGGTCAGGTGCGCCACCGAGCCATGGTCGTCCAGCAGAAAACCCGGCGACCTGTGCAATTCGAAATTACAGAAACAACGCGAGAAAGCGTGCGGGCGTGGCTGGAACATCGAGGTGGTGGCTTGAATGAGTATGTTTTTCCAAGTCGCCTAAGCGCCAAAGCTCACCTGAGCACAAGGCAATACGCCCGGCTTTTGGATCAATGGGTTCAGGCGGTGGGGCTGATCGCCGGGGAATATGGAACTCATTCGCTCCGCCGGACTAAGGTTGCCATGATTTACAAACGAACCGGTAATATCCGAGCCGTGCAGATCCTGCTGGGTCATTCAAAACTGGATAGTACGGTTCGATACCTTGGGGTGGATGTCGAGGACGCTCTGGCTCTGTCGGAAGCCACTGATCTCTGAAACAAACATGCCTCAGGAATTCTCTACCTCCTCCCTATGTGTACATGTTATGATGACACATGGGGAGGAGACCATGAGCCAGCATCTTTCAGATAACGCACCATTACCACAGAAAATCGGTGTTCGGGAGTTCCGGGGAAACCTGACAGCGTATCTGCGTCAGGTCAGGCAGGGCAGTACGATCTTGGTGACGTCTCATGACCAGGTCGTAGCCGAACTGCGGCCACCAGCCTCTTCCTATCGCCCCCGTCGTCAACCCGGCGCATTGCGCGGACGGATCAGAATAAACGAAGATTTTGATGAGACACCGCCGGATCTTCTTGAAAGCATGGAACGCGACCTGTGAAGGTTCTGCTTGATACGCATGCGTTGCTGTGGTGGCTTTCGGACTCCGACCGGCTGGGTGAGACTGCACGGGAAATCATCGCAGACCCGGTTCACGATATTCTGGTGAGTATCGTGTCACTCTGGGAGATTGCGATCAAAATCCGTATCGGAAAGCTGGATGCGGATATGAACGATATTCTGGCAGCCATTCCTGAAGAAGGTTTCTCTCTATTACAAATACAGCCCGAACACCTGCAGATCCTTATGTCTTTGCCTCTGCATCATCGTGATCCGTTTGACCATCTCCTTATGGCGCAGGCGCAAGCTGAACACGCCACATTTCTTTCGGAAGACGGACAAATGGATCATTACCCCATCAAGAGAATACGCTGTTCGTGAAGCAGAAACTGCCGTCAGAACAGCCCTCATTTCGGACATTCATACATCAACTATCAACCTAAAATGATCATTTATCGTCTTTTATCAACCGTCTCCTTGAGTTATGTGTGATATAATTCCATATTACTTAAATAATTTTTTATTGGGTGCCAAAAATGAAAATAGAAGCTGCAGATGTTGATATATCAAAACTATTAAAGATGGGTATAATTGTAATACCTAGATTCCAGAGACCATATTCTTGGAAAACCGAAAATATAAGAGATTTTTGGAATGACATAACCAGTTCAGACGAAGGATCGTATTTCATAGGATCAATGGTTATATACTCCATGAAGCAAGATTTTTTTGGGGTTGTCGATGGGCAGCAAAGGCTTACTACAATAACTATACTTTTGTGCGCAATTAGAGATCATCTTAAGAACTTAGGTGAGCAGGAATTAGCACAGGGTATTCACAATTATATTGAAACTCGCGATCGAGATAATGTTAAAAGTTTTATACTTAAAACAGAGACTTCGTTCCCTTATTTGCAGGATAGGATTCAGAGCTTTGAAGACGCAGAATTAGATACTCAGCCTAGAGAAGAAGAGATTCGGCTACAGCAGGCTTATGACAATCTCAACAAATATGTTGATAAATATCTTCAGCAAAGCACTTCAGGTCTGTTAGACCAAGAAGAAAAAAAGGCTGCAAAAATATCAGCCTTAAAAGGCTTGAGAGAAATAATATTCAACCTAAAAGTCATTAAAATAGAACTAGATGATGAAGATGATGCTTATATAATATTTGAAACATTAAACACAAGAGGTCAAGATTTAACTCTTTCTGACCTAATTAAGAATAGTATTGGATCGTTGGTTGAGAAAAATGGGGATATTGATGTGCTAAAAATATTATGGCAAAACATAGTTGAAAATATATCGAATTGCGGCGATGCAGTAAAAATAGATAATTTCTTTGTTCATTCTTGGGTCTCTCGCTTTTCTGCTGTTACAAAGCAAAAGGCTTTCAAAGCCTTTAAGTCGAAGTTGCGAGATAGCATTATTGCTGCAGGAGAAACTTCAGGACGAAGTATCGCGCTGTCTCATTTGAAAGCTTTCGATAAAGATTCTGAAAGATATTTCAGGATATATCGTCCTGATACCTTGTTTAAAAAATATCAATATATTCTGGTAGACTCTCTGAGGGCTATGAGAATTTTTAATGTTGAACAGCAAATACCCTATGTAATGTCCCTATTAAGATCTTTTGATGAGGGAAAAATAGCTTATAAAACGTTAAGAAAGGCCATGAGATCGGTTGAAAACTTTCATTTCCAATTTAATGCAATTACGTCGCAACGATCTTCTGGCAGTATTGCATCAATGTATGGTAGGGCGGCCAGAAATCTCTACGAAGCTGAAAGTTCAGATGCTGCTGGCGTAGTTATAGAATCTGTAAAAAATGAACTACGAGAAAGAATACCAAGCAAAGAGGAGTTTGCACTTCATTTTAGAAAGATACAGTACAACAAGATAATGAGAAGTAATTCTTTAGTTAAGTATATTTTACTGAAGATTTCTGATATAGAAAATATACTTTTTGACGTTAATGTAGATAGATTGACTATTGAGCATGTACACGCTCAGTCTAATTTGTCAGAAACATGGCCAGATAATATTATAAATTCTCTTGGAAATTTAATTCTTTTATCTGAAGAACGAAATAAAATTCTATCCAACAAAAGTTTTTCACAAAAGAAACAGATCTTTAATAATTGGGGAAATGCTGTTCCAAGTTTTATTGTGGAAAAAAGTGACTGGACTCCTGAATATGTAATTTCAAGGGTAAATACAATGGCAGATATGGCATACAATAGAGTTTGGAAAATATAATTATTTATATAATATCCTCTACGAAGGGATAAGTGGCATGCTGACTTTAGGGCCCGGACTCATAACCAGTAGCTGACGGTCGCGACGAGGCAGATGGCGGCGTGGAAGTTAGTAGCATTGAATCGTAACGTGTTGCGATGCGACGGAAGTCCTTAAGGCGGCTGAACATGCGCTCAATGGCATTTCGCGTCCGATAAAGGACCGACGAAAAGCAGTTCTTCCAGATCCGGTTGGCCTTGGGCGGGATGTTTGGCGCGGCGCCCTTGTCCTCGATCTGTCAACGCACCGCGTTGGTGTCGTAGCCCTTGTCGCCGTGGATCAGCCGGACGTTCGAGACTTGCTCCAGTAGCGTAAGCATCCGGGGAGGACCACGGGTCTGAATCAGGCGACCTGTGTATGATTGGCATGGCGGGTGTTTTTCCAGTTCCAGGGAAGGAGTTCGTGCAGGCGTGAGACGGGCTGGTCGTTGATCCGGGCGAGAACATCGGCGAGCCAGGCCTGGGGATCGACGTCGTTGAGCTTTGCGGTGACGATGAGGGAATACATATCGGCCGAGCGCTGGCCGCCGCGATCGGAGCCAGCGAACAGCCAGGCTTTTCTGCCAAGGGCGATGCCGCGTAGTGCGCGTTCGGCGGCGTTGTTCGTCAGGCAGATCCGTCCGTCGTGGAGGAACCGGGTAAAAGTCTCCGGCCTGCGCAGGATGTAGGCCATGCCCGCGGCAACGGGTGCCTTCTTCGACAGGCGGGCGCAATTTTCACGCATCCAGGCCAGCAGGTCATTAACCATGGGCGCGACCCGCTCCTGTCGCACGGCGAGACGCTGCGCCAGCGTTGCCCCATTGATGGTGCGCTCGGCCTCGAAGATCGCGTCGATCCTGCGCACGGCTTCCACGGCGAGCGGCGCGCGGCCGAGTTCGGCCAGTTTGAACAGGCCGCGCCGCGCGTGCGCCCAGCACCCCGCCGAGGTGACGGGTGCCGGTTTGCGGTCGGCGTCGAACAGCCGGTTGTAGCCGCCATAGGCGTCGGATTGCAGGATGCCGCTCCACCCATCGAGATGGTCAGTGGGATGTTCGCCCTTGCGATCACGGGAGTAACGGAACCAGGCAGCGGGGGGCGCTGGTCCGCCGAATGGCCGGTCATCGCGCACATAGGTCCACAATCGCCCGGTCACGGTGCGGCTTTTGGCCAGCACCGGCACCGTGGTGTCGTCGCCATGCAGCCGTTCTGCCGCCAGTACATGGGCGCGGACCTGCGCGATCAGCGGCGCCAGGGTGGCGGTACAGGCGCCCACCCAGTCAGCCAGCGTGGAGGTGTCGAGATCGATCCCTTCGCGGGCAAAGGCCGCGCTCTGGCGGTTCAGCGGCAGGTGATCGGCAAACTTGCCGGTCAGGATCGTCGACAGCAGCCATGGCCCGGCGCGGCCCCGGGCGATCGGATGGAAGGGTGCTGGGATAACGATCCTTTCACGCGGCAGAGCCGCAGGGAATGCCCGGCGCGCCGGGCGCTGCCGCTCAACACCTGTTTCCGATGCCCTGGTCAAGGTCCCTGGCGCGTTGGCGGGATCGTCTTCGGCGATCGCCGTTTCCAGATCCTCGAGTTCAAGTTCCAACTGCTCAAGCAGGCGTCGGCCGCGCTCAGAAGACGCACCGAAGCGATCCTGCCGCATCTTTGCGATCAGCAATTTCAGATGCGCGACCATCGCCTCGGCACCCGTTGCGCGCCGTTCAGCCTCCTGACGGGCTACCTCGGACGCTGCCAGGGCCGCCCGCAGGCGATCGATCTCCAATATCCCGGTCTCCATCTACCCATGACAGCATGGATCGGCCCTACTGTGTACCGAAAAATGTGTTCAGCCTGCCAGTTCCGGCCGCCATGTGCGTTGCGGGTGCCTCCAGTCAATGCCTTCCAGCAGGTAACCCAGCTGTGCGGGTGATAGCGCAACAACGCCCTCTGCGGGCGATGGCCAGATGAAGCGGCCTTTCTCCAGCCGTTTGGCGTAGAGCGACATGCCCAGTCCATCGTGCCAGAGCACTTTCAGCAGATCTCCGCGCCGCCCCCGGAAGGCAAACAGGTCCCCCGTATGAGGATTGCGCCCCAGGGCCTCCTGAACCTTCAGGGCCAGACCCGGCATGCCGAGCCGCATGTCGGTCGCACCCGTTGCCAGCCAGACCTGGACACCGGAAGGAACCGGGATCATGGCCGCAGCAGCATGATCAGGCGTTCAACCCTCTCGGGTGGAACATCGTGACCAAAACGCAGGATGCTGCCATCGCGGAATGTAATTTCCATCTGGCCTGGTGCCTGAGTTTCCTGCGCAACCTGTTCTTCCAGTCTGACAGGCACAAGGGATCCCTCTTCAGGCCGTCTGCTGCGCCGACGGCAGTCCTGCCGCCAGCGATAGAGAAGGCTGACATGGATCCCATGCTGGCGGGCCACTTCACGAACGGGAAAGCCACTTTCAAAAGAGGCTTTTACAACCCGGGAGCGAAAGGCCGACGTATAGGCCCGGCGGCGTTCCCCCACAATCTCGATTGCTGCATGGTTTCTCCGGGCAGTCGCTGCGACATTCGCTGCGACCGTCTCGTGTTCATTCTCGATAAAATCGTCCATGCACAGAAGAAGATACCCGGTCCTATCAGTCTACAAGGCGGCTTTTACCGGATGCTTACCCAGTAGCGGGGCCGCTGCCGTGCAATCCGCGACGTTGCCGCCGGTCAACACGAAGGCGACCGGCCGGCAGGCGGCATCCGTCAGCGCGTGGATCTTGGTCGTGCGCCCGCCACGTGATCGGCCGATGGCCTGAATTGCCCCGGGTTTTGTGGAGACAGAACGACCCGTGAGGTAAGAAAAATTCATGAGCAACAAATCGAAGCGTTTTCCGCCTGAATTTCGCGAACGTGCAGCCTGCATGGTTCTGGAGGAAGAGAAGAACCATCCATCACGCTGGTCCGCAGTGATGATGATAGCGCCAAAGCTGGATATTCATCCTGACACGCTGTCAAAATGGACCCGTATGCATGAGCGGGCCAATGCGCCTGCGGTGAGTGACCTGCCAGATCAAGAGAAGATCAGGCAACTGGAGCGAGAGAACCGCGAATTGCGGCAGGCTAACGAAATCCTGCGCAAGGCATCGGCATATTTTGCCCAAGCGGAGCTCGACCGCATCTTCAGACCATGACACGCTTCATTGAGGAGCATCGGCAGACATATGGTGTCGGGTCAATCTGCAGGGTTCTGTCGATTGCACCATCTGCCTATTATGCTTATCGGGCGAGACAGAAAAATCCTTGTATGCGTAGCCAGAAAGACAAAGAGCTGTGCGATGACATCCGTAGAGTGTGGAATGATAATTTCTGCGTCTACGGAGTGCGCAAGGTCTGGCATCAGCTCAGACGTGAAGGTCTGGATGTCGCCCGCTGCACGGTAGAGCGGCTGATGCGCCGGATGGGACTGAAAGGCGTCATTCGTGGTAAGGGTGTCAGAACCACACGGCCTGATCCGGCGCGGCCCTGTCCACAGGATCTGGTACAGCGACAGTTTCATGCACCAGCCCCCAACAGACTGTGGGTTTCGGATTTCACGTATGTTTCCACCTGGCAGGGCTTTGTTTATGTGGCCTTCATCATTGATGTGTTTGCCCGCGTGATTGTAGGCTGGCGCGTCTCGTCCACTGCCCATACCGACTTCGTGCTGGATGCTCTTGAACAGGCTCTGTGCCAGAGGCGGCCTGAGGGAAAAGTGACCCACCATTCCGACCGCGGCTGTCAATATGTGTCCATTCGCTACACGCAAAGACTGGCTGAAGCGGGCCTTGTTGCTTCTGTCGGCAGTGTTGGGGATTCCTATGATAACGCCCTGGCGGAGACCATTAACGGACTTTACAAAACCGAACTGATCTATCGGCAAGGGCCATGGAAAAACAGGGACGCTGTTGAGCTGGCAACACTTAAATGGGTCGACTGGTTCAATAATCGGCGGCTCCTGTCCTCCATTGGAAACATTCCGCCAGCAGAAGCTGAGGCACGCTTTTACGCACAACAGAAATCACATGCGTTAGCCGCTTAAATCAGATAAAAAACGTCTCCACAAAACCCGGGGCAATTCAGCCTGGTGTCGCTCCTCCTTTTTCCACCGGAGGCGCAGCGATGGGCCTTCACGGCAGAACTGTCGATCAGAAGTTCGGCAGGCGGTTCACCGCTCTGCGCCAGCGCCTCGAACAGGCGCGCCCAGACGCCTTTCGTAGTCCAGCGCCGAAACCGATTGTAGAGCGTCTTGCGCGGGCCATACGCGGACGGCGCATCTTTCCGCCGCGCGCCCCGGACAGCATGATCTGAATGATGCCACTGATCACACGTCGATCATCCACACGCGGCTCGCTACGCGTATCGGTGGGCAGATGCGGCGCAATCCGCGCAAACTGTCGATCCAAAAGCCAGAAAAGGTCAGCGTCCATCGCTCATCTCCATTCAGAGACAGCGAATCACAGGCTGCTCGTAATGGGAATCCCTTTATAGGTCCGGGCCCTAATAGCGTTCTCAACAGAAAAGTCGACATTCCGCTTACCCCCTGATCCGCCTGTCTGCTCAGTGATACAGGAGCAGACAGGCGGCAGTCGCCTCAAAATAATCATTGCGCGTCTCTGGAGGGCTTCCCGATAACGGACACTGGAGGAAAAGGATAGGATCGGAATCGAAATGTCCCCCCGCCATTCGGGCATCTACAATACGGGAGGCGTCCATCTTTCTTCGGTTCGATGCCGACGTATTCTCGGCCACGCAGCCGCTATAGCTGCTGGCCGAAGTGACCTTGGTACCTGCAAATCCGCGGTGGTTAAAGGATTTTAGCCTTCGTAAAGGCTTGAAAGATTTCGCATCCGATGAACTGTTGGATCGTCCGTTGTTACAGGGGCAAGCGGAATATTGGGATTGCCACGTGCTAGGGCCTGTTAGCACTTGATCCAGTTTGCAGCAGCAGCGATGTGGATGACCGCGAGGAATGACGTTGCTGTTTTTTCGTATCTGGTTGCGACTGCACGCCACTCCTTGAGGCGCGCCCAGAGGTTCTCGACCAGGTGCCGACACCGATAGGCCCATTTGGGACAGGCAACTGGCGCATCGCGTCGTTTTGCGGGAATGGCCGGTCGGGCTCCCATGTCCCATATCCGCTCACGGAAGGCATCCGATGCATAGCCCTTGTCCGCCACCACCCACAGAGGAATGGCGGCGAGGCTATCGAGCATGGCTGGCGCCAGTGGCAGTTCATGGGCCTGACCGGGTGCCAGGGCAAAACCGAGGGCTTTTCCATGTCCATCTGCGATCACGCAGACTTTTGTGCCGTAGCCGCCGCGAGAGCGGCCAAGTGCTTCACGATGGTCTCGCTCTTCGAAAGAGGCCCCTTTTTTTGGGCTCCCGCTGCCTTGTGGTGAGCCCTGATGTTTGTGCCATCCAGAAAAGTCATGCCGAGCGCCACTCCCTGTTGTTCCTGAACCCGTTCGAGCAGGCGTTCCCATACGCCGAGTTTCGCCCAGCGGATGAAAAGCTGTGCTGCCCGCCACCACGGACCCAGTTCAGCCGGGATACTCCGCCATTTCGCGCCATTCTCATGGCGCCAGAAAATCGCTGCTATCGTGCGCCGCAGATCATGGGGCGGCGTCTTGCCTTGTGGGCGAACCGCCTCAATCAAAGGTTCCCAGATCGCCCATGTCTCGTCCGTAAAAGTGCCTGTTCCGTCTCCTTCTTCCTTCCCTACAATATGGGAAGAATTTCAAGTTCTAACAGACCCTACACTTACGGCAGCTTCGCGATCCATGATTTCAAAATCTGCATAAAATATAATGATATATGCAGAATATTCACAAAAAGAAAAATGCGGTGGATGTTTCCACATTGCTAATTTACAATTATTCTTATTCATATCTTTTTGTGAAATGGAAGGCCAATACAATGTATCTAACTAGACTTAAGCTCAATAATACTGGTCCTATCGACCACGCAGATATTGTTTTGAAATTCAATAGTGATGGTTCTCCTAAGCCCATTATTTTTGTCGGACAAAATGGCGCAGGAAAGAGTGTAGCTACAGCATATATAGTAAACGCTTTGATTGCAGCACATGGAACTATTTTCGAAGATTCTGATGTTGAAAAAGGGAAAGTCTATAAATTAAGAAGTCCAACTTACATTCGGAATGGAGCGACATATTCGACCGCAGAACTGGATTTTTCGAATGGGTTTCGTGTTTGCGAAGGTCAGTTTTTAAAACAAAAAAATCAATATGAAGCACCATTCCCTAATTATTCGAAATGGAATGAAGTTCCAGAAGATGAGACTTCACACTATTCGACAAATTTCCATGAACGAATAAATGAACTCAGAAAAGAGCTAAATAATAATACTCATATTTTCTTTCCGCCGAATAGATTTGAGGAACCTGCCTGGCTAAATGAGTTGAACCTTCGCAACAAGGCAAACTATGCTTCGTTAAAGAATTATAAAAACTACTCAAATCGTCCAGTTATTATCTATGCACCAATGCGGGATCTACAAAATTGGCTTCTTGATTTAATATATGACAGCAACGCGCTTGAAACAAAGACAGTTATCGTTCCTGCAAATCAGATAATAGGAAAGCAGGGGGTGCCCTTGAAGGAATTAACGATTCAAAATGGCCCGGCAACGTCAATTTTAACATCGATTTCTGTATTTTTAAAAAAATTATTCGAAAAGGATGGAAATTTACAGTGGAGTGTTGGTAGGAGGAATATAAGAAACGTTGGAATATTTATTGATAATGAAAGTATCACGCAAAACTTATTCCAGCTTTCAACTGGACAGGCAATACTTCTCGATCTTTTCCTTTCTATAGTTAGAGATTTTGATTTAGGTCATTCGAATATTAATGAGCTAAGCGATATTTCCGGTATAGTTGTTGTCGATGAGATTGACCTTCATTTGCATACTGATTTCCAGCATGATCTTTTGCCAAATCTAATTCGCCTATTCCCTAAAATTCAGTTTATTCTAACTACTCATTCGCCTCTGTTTTTAATTGGTATGGAAAAGACGTTTACATCAGAAGGTTTCCAACTCGTTGAACTTCCTTATGGTAAAGAGATTGAGGTTGAGCGCTTCTCCGAATTCGAAGCAGCATATAGACATATGTGCGATAGTGCACGTTTCCAAGCCGATGTTCAGGCTAGAATAGAAGATAGTAAGAAACCTGTTATTTATCTAGAAGGCACAACAGATATAGATTATATAAAAAAAGCAGCAAATATTTTAGGTAAAGAATATATTATTGATCAATTTGACTTAGTAGACGCTGTGGGCTGCTCTCACCTAAACAAAATTTGGGATACTTACAAAACACATTTAGGCGAAACTATAAAGCAAAAATGGATATTATTATATGATTGTGATGTGAACAAGACTTCTAGCCAGTCTGGAAATTTGTTCCGCAGAACAATTCCGCAGCAAGAGCATAAAATTTCATCTGGTATAGAAAATTTATTCACGGATAATACAATTCAAAGAGCAATAGAATATAAATCTGCTTTTGTAGATATAAGCGGTGAACATACAATTACAGACAGAGGCGTTAAAAAAATAGTTCCTGAAGAGTGGAAAATTAATAAAGATGAAAAAAGAAACTTATGTGACTGGATATGTGAAAATTCAGAAAAAAATGACTTTAATAAATTTTTGATTGTATTTGATATATTGGAAAATATTCTATCACTTTGAGGGATCGAAGAACCGCTGATTGATGCGCTTGGCACGTGATTTAGAGCCTGAATCAGAAAGCTCTCCGAAAGGGCGGGGGCCTTCTCGGTAACCGTATCAACGTAGGCACTGTTAATGTCTGTTTTCGGTCATCCCTTCCCGAACACAGACATTCTCCTACCCCCCTCTGATCTGCGTGTCTGCTCCTGCATCACTGAGTAGACAGGCAGCAGTCGCCCTCATGTCGGTCATATAATTTGGATGTTTCAATAATCATTAGCGGACATCTGATTTGATGAATAAATTTTTTGAGTATAGGTTGATTTATAATTTAATGTGCAGGCAAAATTTGGAGGAAAATTATGACGATCTCGAAAAGTCGAATAGATAAAGCAGGTCGAAATCTGGCATATCCGGCAGAGTTAACTATCGAATCGATGGCGCTTGAAGAAGATTTCGATGATTACCGAATTTCTCACCTTGAACCTCTTTCAAGTATTACATTAGAGATCCAAGGTTGGCTTCATGACTACGGAGGAGGCTATTACATAGCTCAAAGGGTTAAGCGTAAGCCACAGATCATACGAAAATTGCGTAGACTAAGTGTTCGCCTCACACAGCTTCAGGATATTGGAGGCTGTCGCATAATCGTTGAGAAAAATGAGAGTGTAGACCGCCTGATCGACTTCATCAAAAAGAATGTAAAGAACAATGCGTCATTCGAATTGAAGCGTGTAACAGATTACCGAGTGCAAGGCCGCGATCTAACAGGCTATCGCTCTGCGCACCTTCTTTTGCAGCGTGATGGTCGTTCTATTGAACTTCAGATTCGGAGTCGGATACAGCATTACTGGTCTGAATCAATAGAAAGAACATCAGTAATTTACGGAAAACACTTAAAGGAGCAAGAAGGCAACCCTGTAGTTATTAACTACTTCAAGCATCTTTCTGATATTTTCTATGAAATCGAAAGTGGGCGTGACCCAAGCGTTCAAGATAAAGTTAAACTGGATCAAATGCGCGAGCAGGCACAGACCATTATCTATGATGCTGATCGCAACCGTATATTCGACAGTAATATCAATGAAGATATAGTGCGGACTCTTGCAGCTACGCAGGGGTACGAAGGCAATCTAACGAACTGGATTATGGTATTTAACTGGAACTCTGGTGAATTTGTAACCTGGGATGTTGTTGGTCGAAACGCTGAAAGTGCTAAAGAAAAATACACTCATTATGAAAATCAGTTTAGTTCCGATTTGGGGTTTGAGGTCGTTATGATTGGAGCCTCCGATATTGCTACAATTCGACAGACTCACAGCCATTATTTCGGAATAGAAAAATTTGATGATATTCTTGAAAATCTTGATCAATCTATAATTGGATTTAAGACAAGGATGGATATTGACGTGGGTGCACGGAAAATACTGGAACTTTTAGTAAGAAAGAAGTATTGGGGTCGAAAAAGTATCTCCGAAGGAACTTTGAAAAATCATTTTACAAGAAGTGTAAATACATTTGATACATCAATAAATACGCTGCGCGACTTAGGTCTTCTTACAGTTGGTGAGCAATATGCAACTATATCGCTCAATTTGAAAAAAAAATCTGAGATCGAACGCTATCTTTAAAGATTTGAATCTACAGTAAGCAGGCGTCGTGATAATTATGAAAAAGTCCGGTTCCATAGAATTTCAGCCTAACTGCGGACTTTCCGCTGCCCCCCGATAGTGTTGAAAAACTCATGGTGAAGAGTGAAAGTGTTGCCAAGCCACTTCGACATAAGTGCAGCTTTCTTGCCTCAGGTGGATAAGGCAGGCGCTCCGGGAGGTATCAGTTTCGCCATTTTGCGGAGATTTTGAGCAGCTGCGGCGAGATGGAACTCATCACGGGCACCGTTTGGTCCTCTGAGCCTCAACCGATCGATCTTCAAAATGCGCTTGAGGTGAGCAAACAGCATTTCAACCTTCTTTCGTTCTCGTCTGGAGATAATATAGGCGTCGGTTAAAGCAATGTCGCGGGCCATATCACGAGCGCCTTCATGAATAGAGCGCAGAACCTTACGATTGGGCTGATTGGGGCAGCATTTTGGTTTGAGAGTGCATACGTCGCACGCCAGTTTCGACGAACGGTATCGAAGTAGGTTGTCGGGAGGGGCATTTGGTTGATCCGAGTTGATCTTGCGCCACTGCTGCTTCAGTTGCTGTCCTCCAGGACAGATGTAAAGATCGTGCACGTGGTCATATGTGAAATCTCGACGTTCGAAAGTCCCGTCCTGCCGGGCAGATTTGTCGAAGACCGGAATGTGAGGTTCGATGCCACGCTCATGAACCAGCCACGCAAGATTTTCAGCGGATCCATAAGCTGTATCCGCCGCAAGCCTTTCGGGCCATATTCCAAATGTTTCCTGCGTACGCTCTATCATTCGGCGTTGCGCCGTAACCTCGGCCTGCCGGATGGCTGTCGTGGTTTCTACATCCATGATGACAGCCGATTTAAGGTCGATGAGGTAATTTGTGCAGTAGGCATAATAAGCAAGGCCACCGCTTGCAGCGTTCCAACGTGCCGCAGGATCGACCGGAGAGATATATTTTGGTTGCACGGGCGTAGCAGACCCAAATGCAGCATCGTCCAGCACCGAGAAATACTCCCGCACAGCACGTTGGGCTGCCTCGATCGGCAGTTTATCTGGGCCCGGAACACTACGCTGCCGATTAGCGTCAGCCTTGATCGTGCTGGCATCGACCGCAAAGCCTTCACCGCCCACCAGTCCCTTGGCGATACACTGCCGGACGGTCATTTCGAACATTTGGCGAAGCAGATCACTCTCCCGGAAGCGTCCGTGCCGGTTTTTCGAGAATGTCGAATGATCAGGCACAGGGCCGTTGAGACCAAGGCCACAGAACCACCGGTAGGCCAGGTTAAGATGGACTTCTTCACATAGCCGTCGCTCGGATCGAATACCCATCACGTAGCCAACGATTAACATCCTGATGATCAGCTCGGGATCGATTGAAGGCCGTCCCGTGCCGCTGTAAAATGGACGAAGATGCTCACGCAGGCCGTCCAGATCGACAAAGCGATCAATTGAACGCAAAAGATGGCCAGCTGGCACATGGTCTTCAAGACGGAACTCGTAGAACAGTGCCTCCTGTATTTTCGTTCGATCACCCATCATTTGCAGGTTCCTCCTGCGAAGAGTGAATCAGTGCTTCACTCTCAAAGCAAGCGCGACTTTTTCAACACTATCCCCCCTAAACAGCCTGTCGGCTCAGCAGAAACAGAGCAAACAGGCAGCAATCGCCTTTGTAGCGGACATAAGGTATTTTGAGTAGCGTTCCTAGAGCAGGCATAATCAATCCATCTGGAAATGGACGATCCGGGTTGATATAAGCCTATATAAATCATAGTTATACAGCCCTCTCTTGTGAGGAGACTGTGTAAGCAATAATTCCGGCACGGTACAACCCGGCACGCTTCATGATTGCAATGCCGGAACTTTGCGGGCCTTCAAAACTTGGTCAGTAATTATACTGTTCAAGCGTCTGTTTGGCGGTCAAGAAGAGCGTGCGGTCCTCCCTGAGCGCGGTATTCTCTTGACTAATTTCCTTCAGACGGACACGGACATTAGTCTCGAGCACTTCAAATGCCTGCTGGGCCTGCTGGGAAATCCATAGCATGGCATCCTGCCTGTATTTTGAGAGGAAATCGTCTGCGGCATCGGCTATGGCACGCGCTTGGCGCTCTGCCTCCCGACGCGCTTTCAGTTCATTATGAATGGCCATCCCAAAACCGATAACGGTAGAAATTACCGTCAATGCCGGTCCAAGGAATTTGCCATATTTGGCTGCGACGGCGCCAAGCCTGACCGCGCCCTTCATATGATAAAGGGGCTTGAGAACCGACCCGACACTGGTTTTTGACACGTCCTTGCCAAACATGAGAACAGATTTCAAAAGAGTTGTCGACTGCTCGGCAGGAAGTGCCGATAACCCTGAGCTAAGGTTTTGGCCGAGTTCAGCGAAATGCTTTCCAAACACACTGCTTTTCTGCTCATCTCCTGTTTCAAGGTTGATGTTGGTTTGGGAAATTTTCGACTTGATGAGTTCGGCCAGTTTTTCGACGTCAGCGTCAAGGCCACGGTATTCTTCCGCGATTTGTGCCTCCATATGAGACCACAAATCCTGTTCCATGCCATCCGCGATTTCCGTCAGGTCGCTTTCCGGCACGTTTGGGTCACCTATCTTATTGCGGCAGTAGGCCAAAACTCTGGGGCGGGAGGAGCCAATAATGGTGTCGAGACGTGCTCGCGCCTTCACAAGCACTCTTTCCCTGCTTTTGCGAACTGTCCGGTCAAGCTCATCGACACAACGGCTCTCATCATTCCCCGCTCTTTCCTCCAAAACCGCAGAGGCCTTATCGACCAGGTCAAGAACGTCTCTTGCAGCGGAGCGGCAGACAACCGAATAATCACAGTCCTCAAGGAACTGAAAGAGCTTGCGCTCCAACTCATCAAGACCACTATTTCTGACTAGGGCCGATTTGTTTTCCATTCGCCCCTTCAGAGCAGAACGTGCATTTACAACGCAGAGATCGACCTGATCGAGAATATTTTTTATGCCTGCCGTCCCAGCGGAATTTTGGAGATGGGCCCGCGCGCTATCAATGACGACCACATACTCCTCGCCGTCACGCTCGAGGGACATCTTGTCGTTAATGACGAGCAGAAGACGGCGGCCGCGACGCAGTATGTCGATGAGAGCATTCCATGTTTCCCCCTCTGCCGCGACACCACCGGCAGCAACGATAAAAAGGATGACATCGCTCCTGTTGAGGGAGCTTTCGGTAACTGCCTCATGCTCGATAGGGGCATCAATGCCGGGCGTATCGAGCAACGTATATCCTCGCCAGTCATACCCTTTAATCTCGGCCGTCTCCGGCCTGTCGGCCATGGCGGCCTGCTCCGAACCAAGCAGCGCGTTGAGCAATGTGCTCTTGCCCGCGTTATAGACGCCATAGACCATGATACGCGGTCGATCCGTCTCAGCCCGGGCTCGCAGGGCAGATGCCATTTCAGCACTCGCATTTTGGCCAAGCCAGCGGTCTATGACCGGAGACACCGTGTTGAATGTCTCGTTAATGGGTGCGAAATCAGGCAGCAACATGGTTTAATTCCTCTTCTAGGTTCTCAATTATTGTGTTGAATGCCTTCTTGTATTTTTCTGTCACGACACAAAGCTCATTAACGCACTGAATAGTATTCGGTGAAACCCAGTCGTTTACCCACTTTTCGATTGGTCCAGACACTTCTGTCATCCAGACCTCGAACAGTCTGTTCGCATTAGCGGCAACAACGGCACGGTTATCTCCTATCAGGACTTTCGTTTCGCTCTCGCCATCAAACAGACTTCCCCCAATAGCACCGACGAAAGAGCCAACCGCGCCGCCTATCATCGCCCCGATGGGCCCTCCCATCAAACCGATAGCGCCTCCAATTGCCGTTCCTGCAGTCGAACCTACGCCTTTTCCCATAGAACTTTCACGCATAGTCGTAGAATAGATATTCTCGTATTCAGGAATACTCTTCATACTTGAGCACATAAATTTTGTCTTAATTGGGTCTGTAAGGCCAAATTTATTTGCCACAATTGTCCAGAAAAAGTTCGTAGAAGATGTTCTGTGTTTTTTTAATATAGCATGAAAGGCTTCGTTTTTTTTCTCTGCAGCCATTTCTTGAGTGCTAGCGCAAATTGCATCCGTTTTCATCGAAGCTATTTCGTGAGCAGCATTCCGGCAGTATTCCCCCAATTTCTTTTTGAATGACACGATATCTTTCGAGAAGGCCTCGTTCACTGCATCAATTTTGACAAAGGTTGCCATCATCTCTTTCATGCAGTCTCTAATATCACGCAGCGATGTCACCATGCGTGCGCACTCACCTTGGGCCTCCAATATCTGACCCATGGTTGTGAAGAAGTTTTGCATGCCACTCTGGTACCATAACGTCTCCGGAGAGCCTTTTCTTTCACACGCAAACCGTGCAGAAACAGACACTACCGAGAATTCATAGAGACCAACCTCTTGGGGTTCGAAACCACTTTCGATGAAAGCACGCAGACCCTCACACTGTTCCTGCCTCACAGAATCAGATTTCATAGTCAGGGTACGGATGATATTCCCATCAGCGTCTTCATCTTCGTCCATCGTATCAGAGGCTGTTATAACCAATAAAAGTGGCTTGCCACTGCGTAGGAATGACAAAATTTTGGTCCTGTCGGACTCACGTTGGGGGCTGCTGGAATTCAGCGTATAAATGATGAGATCGGAAGCATCGACATACTGATAGGCTAAATCCCCATTGGAAGCGTTCACGGAATCAACACCTGGTGTATCTACCCAAGTGAAACCCGGAAGGCTGAAGCCCTGAATGGAAGATGTGGTCTCGGCAATGCCGATACCAAATGCCCTTTGTCTCGCCATGATTTCAGGGGACATCTTTTCATTCAGGCCGCTGCTTGTCTCGTAAAAGAAGGTTGGCTGCGGCGAAACGCTTTTGATGGCGTGGGCGTCCGGTGAGATGGCCTCATAGGCGACAAAGTTTCCTAGGGATGACTTGCCAGCCTTGACCTTACCAAAGACGCAAGCCATGCGGCCTTGTCCATATTTCAACGAGAAGTGGTTTCGGCGTTGATATTCCTCAATTTTACTGACTATATTTTTATGATAGGAAGTAATAGCTGAAACCCATGTTTTACGTTCATTGTATAGGGCGGGTAGGCCCATCTCTTCCAGACCATCGTCACTGTCTAATTTCGCCTTTCGGGCCGCGACAACAGATCGGACCTGATTTTCCATTGTATGAGTTGCCTGGTCGATGTGTCCAAAAACCTCGTCCAAGTCTTTCTTCATCTGGTAAAGCGCGTGTTCTGCTCTAGCAATGTTTTTATTGCGACTCTCGCTCTCCAATGCTGAAACAAAGTTCAGAAAATCATTACGGCTTTTAAATTTTTGGCAACTAAGAGGAATCATTATTCTATATCATTAATAAATTTAAAATGAATATTATGATATATTATATTACTTTTTTATGCAAGGGCTTACAATTGAATCCCAATTCGCCCCCACGCCCTCAGAACGTCACAGCCTCCATGATCTCGGACAGCTGTGTGGTGTAGCGCGGGGAGCGCATCTGCTGGCGGGACTTCCAGCGGGGTTCCAACCCCGCCCCCAGCAGTTGCAGACTACCCTGTCCGAACTTCCGGTTCACGGCATCCATGGCCTGCGAGGCTTTCAGCCCACGGGTATCATTCCCCCCGAACAGAGCCGTCTGCCGGTTGCATGGCGCCAGGTCGTTCAGCGTGACACCGGCCTTCGTATAGCGGTAGCCCTCTTTCCACACGGTGCGCAGCAGTGTCCGCGCATGCCCCAGCAGCGTGAACGTATCCTGGGTCGGCCCCCAGCCAACACAGGTCGGGATTTTTGTGACCTGCTCCACCGTCCGCCGCAAATCCCGGCAGCGCCCCAAAAGATCACCCTCAAGCCCGCCCAGATCCAGAAACATCTCGTCGATCGAATAGACCTCCACTGAGGGCACATGCTCCTGAAGAACCTGGCACACCCGGCGCGACATATCGGCATAGAGCGGATAATTGCTCGAATACCATGCCACCCCCGCCAGACGGGGCTGCCCCCGCACCAGATACCAGGCCTCTCCCATGCCGATCCCCAGCGCTTTCGCCTCGGCCGTGCGCGAGATCGCACAGCCGTCGTTATTGCTCAGCACGACAACAGGCTGATGCTTCAGGGAAGGATCAAAGGCCCGCTGGCAGGAACAGTAGAATGCGTTGCAGTCGATCAGGCCATACATGGCTCAGTCCTCCGTACGGACCAGACCCACCACATGGCCCCAGATGTCCACATCCTGGGAGGGGTCAACCCGCAGGGCCTGCCGTGTAGCGTCGCCCGAGACCAGAACCCAGCCGGTGTCCTGCCGCCGGAGTTCCGCCAGCAGGATCTGCCCCCCGGCACTGGCAATGACCAGCCTGCCTGAACGCGGCAGAGCCGCCGTATCGGCAATCAGGATATCCCCGTCCAGGACGCCCCTGCCACCCGCACGGGATAACGACCGGGCGCCGTCAGGGAAAGCACGGCGGCAAGATCAATCGGCCCTTCCACAGCCCCGGTCGCCGGGCTGGCAAAGCCTGTCGTGCGCGCCCCCGTATAGGCCGCCATCATCCACTCCCTCCCCATGCGTTACATAGAACATAGTGAGAACATGACGGCCGATAAATTTCAAGCGCTTTTCGTCCCCTTCAGCGCCGCCAGCCTTTGAGACCCTGCCACGCCTCGCTCAGCACCGCCCCGGCAACAGCCCGATCGGACACCGACCCACGCAACGCAGGGTGTGCCACCACCATACTGTGGAGGTCCTGCATATCCGCCAGGCTCAACGTCTCGCGGGCATCGACCTCGGCTTTCAGGGCCGCCAGAACCCGGGCGTTCAAGACCGCATGCCGTTCCCGGAAGGCGGCATAGTCCTCTGCACTCTGCAGACCTTCAGCCTCCCGCTCCGCCACGACCAGGGGCATCAGGATCTGCAGCAGTGTCTCACTCACTGTGTCTTTCATGGTCTCTCCTGTTCTCTGTCTGTTGACTTAGTGTCCCGGCGTGGCCGAGGGGGTGGGCCGGTGGCTCCGCTCACGCTCAGTCTTCACCCGCGCCGCTTCGCGCTGCGCCTCTGCCTCCCGGCGGCGGAGCGCCTCATCAACCTGCCTGTTGATCCGCTCCGCAATGTTCTGGGTCTCATAAGCCCGCTTGCGCATGGTGCGGCTGATGTCATCCCAGCGCTCACCCGGAATGGCCCGTAGCCCCTGAGTCGCCTTACGGGCCCGCCACGCTCCACCGGGAGACTGCCCCGCCTGCGTCATGGCCTCCACCGTGTGGCTCTGCCTGATCCAGCGTTCGGTCTGCGCCTCAAAAGCCAGCCGCCGCTTCATCAGGTCAATCCCGACCGTCTTGTAGGGATGCCTGCCCAGGTCAGCGGCAATCCGGGTCAGAAGGTCCTCCTGTGTCACCGGGGTCGTATCCCCCAGAGGGCGCGAGAACTGCTCGGCCTCACGCACGGGAGCCTCCGCAATCCGGGTCCAGCAGGTCTGCACATGGCGGCTTTCCGCCACATAGGCGGTAAAGCCCGTCATGGCCGCAGTCCCCCGGGGCATGGCGTTGATATGCTCATCCGAGGTGATCCCCTGGGCTGCGTCAATGGTCATGGCATGACCGAAGCCCAGACGCGTGCGCCCGCTCTGCCGGTCCGCCAGCCGTTCCCAGGGCACGAACCCGTCCAGCCCCCGGCTGTTGGCCAGCCGCAGTCCCGCCGCATCCCACCCCGTCACCGACACGATATCCCCGTTGGAGCCCAGGTGCCGCCAGCGCAGTCCGTGCGGCGTACGCACCTGGGCCTGCACGCGGTCAAACAGACGCACCCGATCCCCAACCGACAGCGGCAGTTCATAGGCTTCCCCACGCTGGTCCATCGCCGGGCGGAGGATCTCGGCCTCACCAATCTCGCCACGGGCCCGCAGGCGGCTGCGCACGGCCATGCTCAACGCCATAACATCCTCATTGGTCGGGGCCGACATCGTAATCCCGCGCCGGGACCCCGCTGCGGCCAGCATGTCGCGCCGCCTGAGATAGAAATCCGCAATCTCATCGACCACCTGGCTGTGATCACCCCCGATCAGACGAAACGTCCCATCCCGGCTTTTCATGGCAATGGCTTCGCGCGCACGCTCGGCGTCCTTCTCGAGCTGCTCCGCCTCCGACAGTGCCGGATCGCGCCCCTGACTGCGGAACAGCCCCGCGATGGCCCGCCCCCGGGCCGAGGCCTGCCGGATGGTGGACAGTAGTTCGGGGGCTGCCTCGGCGGGCAGGACACGCCTGAGGATGGCCAGGCTGTCCCCGGCCTCAATCGCCTGCGCCTGTTCCCGATCTCCCAGAAGCCGCATGGAAAACCCGATCGTCTCCTGCAGTTCCAGCAGCCGCAGCATCTGGCGGGGGCCGATCTGGCTGACCTCGTCCAGCACCAGCACGGTCTGACGGGTCAGCCCATGCTCGCCGGTCTCAATGTCATGCAGCAGCTTCGCCAGTGCAAAACTCTGGCTGATCCCCGTATCGCGCAGGGCATCAGCCTGCCGCCAGGCCATGGCGGCCCCGATGACCTGACGGCCCTCCTCTTTCCAGGCCGAGACCAGCGGTGCGAGCAGGGCCGTCTTGCCCGCCCCCGCAACACCGGTCAGAAAGCCCAGCCCCCCGGCCCGACCCATGGCGAAGATCGCCGCTTTCTGGGCCCGGCCATGGTCAGGCTCGCGCTCAAAGTCCAGGGAGGAAGCCGCAATGGCACGGGCAATCACCGCATCGTCCAGACTGCCCTCACGGGTCCGGGCCGCCAGCCCGGCCAGACGCCCCATCTCCGTCTCGACCCGGATCTGCTCGCTGGTCGTGACCTGTACCCGTCCCTGCGCCATTCCCTGCAGGAAATGCACCCGCTCGCCACGGATCTCGATCCCACGCTCCAGAATCATCTCGGCCACCCGGTCGATATCCTGTGGCCCATCCAGACCCGTCGCAATCAGCCCGTGAGCCGCGTGCATCCGAAACGCATCCCGGTCGATCACCGCCTGGGTTTCAAACTCCTCGGCCAGAAGGCGCGACGCAATGGCACAGGCCTGCTCGTAGCGCTGCCGGGGGTCCATGGGGGCTGTCGCCGCCCCATCCTCCAGAACGCTGTGGTGCGACCAGCCCAGAGCCCGGGCCTCCTCGCGCCAGATCTCGCGGTCATTGGTCCCGTCGTATTTCTTCGAACGATACGCCAGATTGGCCTGGTGCAGCACCTTGAACTTCTGCTCGGCCGACAACGTATCCCAGTTCCCGCCCTGTCGTTTGACGAAGGCCTTGGCCTGCTGCTCCGCCTGTCGGCTGCGCTTGGAGAACGCCTCGCAGACATCACGGGGGATGGCCTCAATGACGATGGCGCGGCCGCGCTCATCCGGCCGGACACGCACCCCCATACTGCGCAACTGCTGGCCCAGCTCGGCCTGGAAGTAGGCACCGAACAGATGCGATGTCATCTTCGTCACCCGGGCCGTGTCCAGAGACCCCAGATGGCCGTCTTCCGTCGCAACGGCATTGAACACCGCATTATGGATATGGGCCTGTGGATCACCCGGCACGGGAATTTCCACCGAAGCGGTCGGCCCGTTGAGCCCATCCTGGATATGCATGGCCGGGCGGGCCGTATAATGCCGGAACGACACCCAGGCCACCTCCCCCGCCTCATGCTCCCCCTGACCGCCCTGCCCCCGGCGGGCCACGCCGATCTCGCGGCCAATCAGCGCCAGGGCACGGTCGTTGGCCTGCTGGATGGCGTGCCAGATCAGCGCCTGTTCGGCCGTAGTCGCGGCAAACTCGGCGGCCAGCGTCACGGACTTATCGGGGGAGGCCGTGAAGTCGATCCCCGAGATGGTCCTGTTGGCATGCGCCCCCGGCCAGTCCGCCCCATCCGAGGCGCGCTTGCACTCGAACAGCCGGATCAGTTCCTCATCCGTGGGAGGCCGGGAGATGTCCAGCCCCAGGGCATCCGCGATCAGCGGCCCGATATCGGGTGCCCAGGACCCCTGGCCATCCCGGCCGGTGAAATAGCTGTTCAGACGCCCACCGGCCTCTGCGGTCTGGCTGGCCGTGTGGTCCCCGACCGGACCGGGCCTGAGCTGATGCTCCCGCATATAGGCGACCAGAAGCCTGCCCACGCCGTTGGCCGAGAGCTTGCGATAGGTAATCATCCCTGGCGGTGCTCCTCAGGCGCGCACAGGCGGCCAAGGCTGGCCTCCACCCTCTGGAGCACCTCAGTCTGTTCGGCAACACACGCCGCCAGCTGCTGCAGGGCATCCGCGATCCGGTTGGCCTCATCGTCCTCGGCGGGCATCACCACCTCAAGGATCTTGTGCAGGAGATCGAGCGCCTGCTTCTGGCCGCTATCGAGCTGCGCCAGCCCCCTGGACAGCACGTTCGCAAGATCGGCGGATGACGCGGTTTTCTCTGTCGGCATTCCTCTGCTCACTTCCTGAATGGATGAAAGTGACCAGTCTCAGCCAACCCGTTGTGGGTGCGAACAACCCGGCCGCAGGCCGCGTCACAGCGTGACAGCGCTTCTCCGTCTTCCGGACAGCCTGTGCCCCCGCAGGGGGCGCACCCGCAAGGGTGCATTTGTATATGGTCTTTTCTTAAAACCTGTCCCGCTTCTGTCTTCTGTCTATCGCGAAGCGAGGGCGAAGCCGAGGCGGAGCCATGCCAAAGTTGACTCGCAAAAGCGACAGGGGTAGCAAGAGCAAAGACCGGCACCACCGCCGTCTGCGGGCCTGAGAGAGGGGGAGGAGTGACAATGAGCGCAACCACGGTCCCCGATATCGGACAGTTCCTCGACCTTGTCGGCGGAGCCTGGGAACACTCCGCTCTGTTCCGCTTTCTGCGTGAGCACCATGACGCCATTCTGGAGCGTCAGAATGGCGAACGGATGAACTGGCGGGCTCTGTGTGCGTATTTCGGGCAGTGTGGTCTGACGAACGTTAAGGGCGAAGCCCCCAGCATCTCCTGTGCCCGCAAGACATGGTACCGTGTGCGCCGGAGCTTCAGCCTGCTGCGCGCACGCCGTGACGCAGAGACGGCAGAACGCGAGGCCCAGCGCGAGCAGGCCAGGATCGACGCTCTGGCCCGCAAACAGGCGCAGGCGGCAGAAAAAGCGGATATCCGCCAGAAAATGGCGCAGGCCGAGCAGGAATTTCAGGCCCGGCAACTGGCTCAGGCCAGACGAAACAGCCCCTCGGTGCTGTATCCCCAGGGCTATGAGACACCCGCACCACTGGCGCAGACGTTTGCTCCGGCTGTGGCGAGCGTAGCTGCGGCGCCCGTCGTGCCCCAGGACAACACCACAGATGATGACCAGCCACGCGTGCGTATCGGAGAAGTCGCGCATTTCGTGCAGATGAAGACCCAGGCCCCGCGCTACGGTCATGAGCGTGACATTCCGCTGCCTCCGCCCTATGTCGGGCCGCGCCCGGCAGGGATGCCCGAAGACCTCCCGCTTGAAGCCCTGATGCCTCTGGATGCCAGCGGTCGCGATGAAAACGGGAATTATGATTTTCTACAGATGCCCGGTCAGCCCCGGCGGTCGTTCTACGACAACAAGAGGATCTGGGCGCTGGACTGTCTTCCCATGATCGAAGCTATCCCGCCTCGTGAACGCCCCCCTGCGCTAAAATCAATGCGTGTCTGGCTGACTATGGTTCTTGGACAGTAATCCGACGGGCAAGAACCGCACCCACAACAGCCTTCCTTACACTTGGCCTCGTCGCAACAGAGCGACTGTTCTGAGTGTAAGGATTTTTGATGACAGCCAAGACGAACACCTCTGGAACTGTTCCCGCTGACACAGCGGCGACGACGCCAGACCTCTCTCCCCGCGCCCTGGTCAAAGCCGGGCGTGGCAATCTGGGTGGCACAACCGCTCTGGCAATCCTCAGTGAAATTGCCCTGCATGACGGGCGCAGGGTGCTGATGGCCGATGGTGATGTCCGCAATCCGGGTATTTCACAGTTCAAGGCGATTTATGGGAAACGGGGGTTTCCTCGCCCTGACAGCGAAGACATTGCCCATCTCAAGGAATGGTACACGAACGCCTTCGCCGCAGCCCTGCAGAATGAGGCGTCACTGGTCATGGATGTGGGCGGTGGTGACCGGACACTTGAAGAATGGGCATCGGAAGACAGCCTTGTCGATGCAGCCGATGCCATGGGTCTGCCGGTAACAGGTCTGTTCATGTGTGGGCCACAGGCGGGTGATATCGACTATCTGCTCAAGCTTTGGAAAACAGGGCTGTTTCTGCCACATCGTGGCGTTATCATTCTCAACGACTGGAGCATTCCGGTCGGTCACAAGCCCGATACGCTCTTTACTCCTTTGTGCATGGATCAGCGTCTGACCACTGTCAGCGGCATGGAAACAGCCATCCTGCGCATTCCCAAGCTGAGCTGCATGAACGAGGTGCTCGCCAGCGGCCTGACGTTCCATGATGCGGCCGAGGGTAAGGCAGGGGCCTCGGGCCGTCCTCTGGACCCGATGCGCCGTTGGCAGGTCGGAAACTGGATCAGCAAGATCCGTGAAAACATTGCCAATGAAGGCATTGAAGCGTGGCTGCCATGAGCGGCCTCAACACGCCCCCCGTCTCAGGCGGGGGGAACCTCCCCCGGCCTGAGAGTGAATCCTCCTACGCGGCGCTGCGTGCGGCGGGTCAGGAACTCATGGAGATTGCGCTTCAGGAAGGGATTGATAGCCACGCCCCGCTTGGCCACTGGATCAGAACCCTCAAGGGGGCGATGGATGCGCAGGCACTGCTCTGTCTTGCTGTCTCACGCGAAACCCGTGAGGCCAACACAGTGGCCGATAGCAGTCTCGCGGCCCGTACGAAGGATCTCGAAACCCGTGAACAGGTCATGCAGGATCTGACTGCGCAGTTGACGCAGAGTTTTGAGGCGGTCCGCACTCTGCATCTCTCGACGGAAAACCGGATCACGGAGCATGAACGCAGGCTGGACGATCAGTATGCGCGGATGGTGGACAAGAGTGTCACCTCGGTGATGAAGGATCTGAAAGAGCAGGTCTTTGACGCACTGCGCCAGCGGCTGCCTCTTCAGGAGGGTGCGTTCTACTACATGGCGCGCTGGCACTTTTTCATGAAGCTGACGCTGGGCATCCTGTTTTTTGTTCTGCTGGGGTCTGGCCTGACGGCCGTCGCGGGCTGGCATGCGTATTCGCGTGGCGTTTACTGTTTTGGACACACGTTGCGCAATGAGCAGGGGCAGGCGTGGTGTGCGCTGGATCCGCTGTTCAATCACACAGCGGAGCGGACGGAGACGGACCAGGAGAAATAGGGCGTCGCAGCTGTCCGCGCGTTATCCATGCAATCCAGCCCGCCAGGGCCGGAGCGCTTTGCGCGGAGCAGATTATCCCCCGGATAAGCGCGCCCCAGAGCGCAGGCGTTCCGGGGGATAACCTGTGGCTGGCCGGGGCAACACAGAGCCAGCGCACACCTGCCCGAGCCCCCCGGTGCAGCCCGCGAGAAAATGCCCTCATCTCAACTTTCAAGCCTCTGCCGCGTTCGTGGCCGAAGGCGCAACAGAACAAGAAAACAACATGCCTGAAAAACCCTGTCTCACCCTCAGCCCACCTGCGCAGACCCAGACGGCCTGTGAACGGCTGTTTGCCCTGCGACTGGACAATGACCCGCCGGGGCCATCGAAAATTGCCCTGAACCGGGCAGGCTGGCGCTACGACGCCAACCGGGGGGAATGGCGCAGCACCTGCAATGCACTGCCTCTGGAACTGGAAGTCTATCGTCCCCGGATCACGGCACGCGCCCCATTCCATTCGCAAGAGACTGAACAGGTGGCCTGCTCTGCATCGGGTGTGGGGTGAGGGTGCACCCCGGAAGGCGCGTGGCGGTTGTCTGAAAAGACCGGCCAGAGCCTGCACTCTGGCGTGGCATGGAGCGTGCCAGGCACAAAGCCGTGGCTGTCCATAAATCCACAGGAGGGACCCAAGGGCTGCGCGACGCGACCGTCAAGAGTCAGGCGGCGCGCAGCCCTTGGGAGGTGCCTGTGGAGTTGTGGGCAGCCCGCCGGGAGGTAAGATTGCCTGCCTCTTTGACCAGTAGGCAGAACTTTACGCTGGATATGACGCGGGCGGCCTCTGACAGGCCACCCGGCTGGCTTTCAGGTGCGTTCGAGCGCCTGCCGCCATTTGGCAAGACGGTTTGCAACAGGGCCAAGTGCCAGCGCGAACAGGGTCACAGACACAAGAAACGGCAACAGAAGCAGGAGCATGGTTTTTGTAAGATCACTCATTGTCCTGTTCCTCCTTGTCCTTAGGATATGGGATATACATCAACAGAGTCAAAGAAATTACCTCTGCCAGACTGGCGGAAACCCCGATCAGCACAAGGTGGGTGCGGCTGATACTCTGGGTTGAGGACAGAACCGGAGTGAAGATGCCGACACCCAGAAGACTCATGGCGGTTGTCTGGAAAAGACCCGCCAAAGCCTTCAATCTGTCTTCAAGATGTTTTGGCGTCTGGCTTGGTGGGAGCAAAACCCGCAAAATGGGGTGGGGTTGTTTCGTTGTCATGCGTTCTCTGTCGCGTTCAGGATTGCCGGGCCTTTCGGCCCGGCTGGTTGCTGTTTAGATGCCTAGCGCGTCATCAAGCGCGGCGGCAGCCTCCTGTGTCAGGCTACGGCGGTTAGCACGGGGCTGGTAGGGTTCCCACGCTTCGCCCATCAGTTCCGCATAAGCGGCGCAAGCTCCGCTGGCGATGCACGCAAGGGCGTATGCCTTTGCGCCATGTTCAGCGGCGATCCGCACCAGCACATCGCTATGGTTTTCTCCGCCGTCAATGCCCATGTGGTCTTCGTCGCGTTGCTCGTTCTTCCACGCGTCCTTTGCATCCTTGGCAATCTGGCGGCGGGATTCAAAAAAGTTCGCGGCACCATAGGCAGACCGCACAAACGCATCGACAATGCGATCAAGGTGCATCTTGAGACCCCGGAAGTCGTCTTCGCCCCGGTAGTGAGAAACCAGAATGGGGCGCAGGGCAGTGTATTGGTCACGAATAGCGCTATCACCCAGCCCGACCAGTTCGTCCGGGTCACCGCCGTCCAAGCCAAACCCGCTACGGATTTTTGCCATGCGGCTATCATCGGGGGCCAGCCGCAGCACATCTGCCAGCGTGGGAGCAGACAGTGCCTTCATACGCTGTTCCGTCTCATGGAACTGGCGGGCGCGGGCAGGAGATACGGAACCGGCCGCGTCACCCTTGCGGGAAGAGCTGGCCTTGCGTACGGTGCTTTTAACGTCGGACATGAAACTACCTCTTTCAGTTCTGGCGCAGTCCCGGTCTGGTGTTACCGCACCGACCGGGGCGCTCTGTTGTTTGGGCTTATTCCCTCTCAACAAATAAAGAATAGTACAAACCCGCCCCAATGACAAGCATAAACCCGCAGAAAACAGCCAAAAACGGCATTTTTTATTTTGTTTTTAGCATAATTATTTCTTGCGCGGAGACTATACTTCCTGTTACTTCCACTCTTCATGAGCAAAGGCCACGTCCGGGCACAAGGTCGGTCCCACGGCAGAGCGAGCGCAGAGCGGGAGCCGCGTAGCGCGCCGAAGGCGTCTGGCCGTCAGAACGGAATAGCCACATCCTCCCACAGATCGAGAGACAGGGTCTCTGACGGCGGAGAAGGCACAGGCTCCTGCTCCCGCAGAACATCCGCCAGTTCCGGGTAGTCCCGCTCCAGATCAGACCGGAGCACTGGCGAACAGCGCGCCACAGCGCCATCACCGTGAACCCCGCAACACAGCCACAGCGAGAAACCCCGCATGATGACCGCAAGCCTGCGCCGGGGCTCCACGGCCAGCCTTGTCTGCCCGCAGGCATCCCACACACACCGCCATGCCCCGCACTCAGGCTCCTGTGCCGCTAAGCGCCACACCCATGCCCGTTGTCCCCGACACTGGGCCAGAGCCCTGTTCACGGCCGATGCCTCGTAAAGGCAGACCTGCGACATGGCCCGCAGATGGCCTGCGAGCCGCCAGTCCACCCATGTGAACAGTGGACGCCACGCACAGTCCCAGACCCGCTGGCCAGCCTTCCAGAAAGTATAGTCGTGCTCGCTCGCACCCCACGGTGGAATGAGAGAGTGCCGGGCCAGAAAGTTCAGCCGGGGCCACATCCGGGCCAGAACCGGCAGGCAGGCCTGCCGCTGCGGAAGCCTGAAAGGATCAAACGCGACCGTGAACACTGCCCGTGTCATCTCCATGCCGTCGATGGCCCCGGCAAAACTCCGGCCAAGGGCCGCATCACGCCGCAGGCGGGCTTGCAGCGCAGCCCTGTCACGGGCCGGACCCGTGACGCGCAGCGTCAGGGTGATCTCGATCTCTCTCATGCTGCGTCCCTGATCCAGGTGTCACCCGGCACATCCAGCCCCTCCCAGCGCAGCAGGAACCAGTGGCGGTACCACTCGGCATGGATATCCGCCGCATTGAGCGCATCCGCCTGACGCTGCGCCTCCTCGCAACTGGCCATGGGCTCTGTCAGTTCATTGGCCAGCGTGCCATCCACCACGATCCATGCCCCCGCATGCTCACCATAGGTCTGCGGATCATCCGCAAGCTGCCAGACCACAGCCTCCAGAGGAGGCGGGGGTGCATCACACTGGGCACAGTCGGCCAGACGGCCCGGATAGGCCGCTTCAACCAGCGGCCTGAAGCGGGAACGCCAGAACCCCCGGGCCATGGCGCAGCGGGCCGGGACAGGCATCACCCGCATGATTTCATCGAGCAGGCGTTCGCGGGCATTATCATTGAGGTCTTCGGGAGCGATGGAGACGCTGATCAGCGCCCCATCCGCGCCACGGGCCTGCACCGGGGCTGGCATGAGGCTGGCATGAGGCTGGCATGAGGCTGGCATGAGGCTGGCATGAGGCTGGCCCGCCCGCGCCACAGCGGCGTGAGCACAGGAACAGGACTACTACGGACTGGTGTCATGATCATTCCTTCAAGCTGCTGCCGGGCTTACGCCCACAACACGCCGCGATAGGCTGGAGTGTGTTTTTTTGTCTGGATGGAGACCTGCATGCCCCTCGCCCGTACCCGACAGTACGCCCGCCGCCTTGTCTGGATCGGCCTGTATGGCTGTATCGCCTACTGCACCGCACTTGCGGTTCTCAGCGGGCTTTGCCTGCTTGCGGGCGACCTGCTGGTCCACGCCATGCTGCAACGCAGCGCGTGGACACTCCCCGCCCTCTACTGGCTCGATCATCATGACGGAGCATGGCTGCTGGCTCATGGGATGCAGGGGCTCCACCAGAGCGAACAGATCCTGCGGGTGAGCGCGCTCGTCCCCGCAGGTCTGGCCCTTGTGTGGAAACTCTCGCGCCCTCAGGCGGCAAGAGCCAGATCAGGCGCCTGAAGGCTGTCGTCACCCTCTTGATGGCCCGCGCATTTCAGGAGATAGTCCACGGCAGCCGAAGCCTGCGAGGCAGCGGTAAAGATTGCCCGCCGGTCTGACTTCATCAGGCTGACCCACGACTGGATGTAAGCAGCATGCCGCAGGCTGGGGGCAATGCCCATCACCGCGCAGAGCTGGGCGGCTGAAATCTCGGCTACCAGCTCTTCCATCTGGTAAGCAGAATCCCCAAAGCGCTTGCCAAAAGTGCGGTTAAGCCGGTGCTCTGCGCCCGTCCAATGCGCCAGTTCGTGTGCCTGAACCCCGAACATGGCCTCCGGGCTGGAGAAGGCGGCAGGAGGCGGGCACTGGATATAATCGAAACGGGGATGGTAATAGGCCTCGTTCCCACCAAAGCGCATCTCGGCACCTGTTGCCTGCACAAAAGCCTCCAGGGCGGCATTGGTGGCATGAGGGGGCTCGACTGGGGCAAGACCACAGACCGCCTCGGGCAACCCGTCAATCTGCGCCACATTAAAGACCGTAAACCGTTTGAGGAAGGCAATGCCAAATGCCTCTTCCCCACTGGCCTCCGCCCGCTCCTGTTCCGCACGTGGGACATAGGTGCTGGCGTAGACAAGGCTCACCCCTTTTTCACCACGGCGGACCTGACCGCCCACGGCCGCCGCCTGTCGATAGGTGAGCCAGCGGGACTGCCCGTAGCCACTGGCCGAGGCCGCAAGCCAGAGCAGCAGCACGTTGATCCCGCTGTAACGCGCATTGGTCGTGGCATTCACCGGCAGTCCTGAGGGGCCTGTGGTCGTACTCCAGGGCCGGGTCCACGGCAGGGTACCGCTTTCCACCTCGGCGATGATCCGATTGGTGACTTCGGTGTAGATATCCTGTCTGTTTGTCTTCGCCTGTGCCTGATGCTGTGCCATGTCCTGTTTTTCCTTTTCGGACCGTGCTGCCACCCGGGGGTGGCCGATAACGACCGGCAGGGGGTGCATGAGGCGGGCGTTGCATGCGCAGCACCGCAGCACAGCGGAGGACCTGGCTGTGCCAGGTTGCCACGCACGACGGCACCCCCAGACCGGCGTTTCGGCCGCCCCAGGGTGCTGTGCGCTCCTCTGCTTTTTTCTGTTTTTGTGTTTCCTGCCTTGTCTGTGACTGACGTCAGTCTGGATTATCTGGCCTGCCAGTTCTATTTGTAGTAACGTATCTACAAAGGGGAGGGTCAGGCCATGACGATCACCACAGTTTCAAGCCGGGAATTCAACCAGGATACGGGCCGGGCCAAAAGAGCCTCGCTGGATGGGCCTGTCTTCATCACGGACAGGGGCAAACCGGCTCATGTCCTGCTGACGATTGAAGAGTACAGAAAACTCACGGGTCAGCCGGACAGGATTGCCGATGCTCTGGCCATGCCCGGGATCGAAGACGTGGACTTTGATCCGTCCCCCCTCACCCTGGGTCTGCGCCCGGCTGATTTCTCCTGATGTTCGTCCTCGACACAAATGTCGTCTCGGAACTGCGTAAGGTCCGTTCGGGCAAAGCCAACCCGGCCGTTGCCCTCTGGGCCGATCGTGTGGCCGCGGGCAGCCTCTATCTCTGCGCCATCACGGTCATGGAGCTTGAAGTGGGCATCCTGCGCGTCGAACGCAGGGATGCCCGGCAGGGAGAAATGCTCAGGCACTGGATGGATCACCATGTCATGCCTGCGTTCAGGGACCGTATCCTGCCGGTGGATACTGCTGTTGCCCTGCGTTGCGCCCGGCTTCACGTTCCTGATCCCAGGGCTGAGCGCGACACCCTGATCGCCGCGACCGCCCTGGTTCATGGGATGACAGTCGTCACCCGCAATAGTGACGATTTCCGGTTCACGGGTGTGCCACTGCTCAACCCCTGGCTTTTCTCAGAGGGTTGAGCCGCTTTGTGTCCCGCCCCTGGCGGCCCTGCGTTCCACCCGGCGCATCTGCGCCCTGAGATTGCGCCCCGCCCGCCAGTCCCCTGGGGTGGAGGCTCCAAACACAAAAGCCCCGCTCCGGTGCCGCCAGCACAGATGCCCCCCACGGGTCAGTTCAACCCGCCAGTCCGCATCCCCCATCCGGGCCCTGAGTTCACGCACATGATGTCGGCTCATGATCTGCTCCCCCGTCACCCTCACATGCCCAGGGCACGGCGATAGATATCCAGCAGGGTCTCCTGCTCCTCGACCTCGGCCGGTTCCTGCCTGCGCAGACGGATGATCTGGCGGATCACCTTCACATCAAACCCGGCCGACTTCGCTTCCGTAAAAATATCCCTGATGTCGCCACTGAGCGCTTTGCGCTCTTCTTCCAGCCGCTCGACACGTTCAATGATACTGCGCAGCCTGTCGGCCGCGATCCCGCCCACCTGTGTCTGGCTGTCCTCGTGATCAGCCTCATGCCCGGCCTCGCCGGGTCTGTAGAATGTGCCATCAGCCATCATGTCTGTTCCTCTGGAGATACGGTCGGGCCTCAGGGCCGTGACCAGGTCAGGTGTCCGTCTTCAAGGTGGTCCAGCCAGCGCGACCGACGCGGATCAAGCCGCTCACCACGCTCCAGCAGCCGTCTCAGATGGGTCCGATGCTCCCCCATGCGCTCAGCAAGCACACGCTCGGACCAGCCAATGACAAGGCAGGCGCGGGCCACCTCCCGCGGGCCCATGGGCGGGCGGTTCCCACCCATCCGTACGGAGGCACTCAGGGGAGAGGGATACTGGCGGTGCAGCGCCCTGAGCGCGCACAGCCAGACCCGGACCTCGACCGGCATGGCGGCCTGCCCCCGCGCCCAGCACCGGAACTCGCTCCGGGGGATGCCCGAGCGCCGCTCCAGCTGCATAAGGGTCCAGCCCATGGTCTGACGGCACGAGGCCAGCAGCAGACCAGCACTGTGTCCCTGCTCCCCGTTATTCCCCGGCTCACCCCGGGGTTCTCCACAGCCCTGTCCACTATTTTGGTGGATAACTGCCCTCTCAGCCATGCGGCGGCCCCCCGACACGGGCCGGGAAGTCGGGGATCAGATCCGGCTGGGCGACGGCATTCCAGCACCACCAGCGGTCCTGCCCGTAGACTGCGGTGTAATAGGCGCATTTCTGTGCCCGCCGGGCGGCATAGGCCTCGTCGTCACGGCCAAACACCTCCATAGGCGTGCCCCGGGCCTCACCGGTATCGGTCAGCACAAAATCAGGGTGGACGACGTCACGCGTGGCATCAAAACGCAGGGGTTTGATAAAGCTGCGGCCCTGCGCCACAAGCCGCGTGGCCACCACCAGTTCGTGGCTGCTGGCCACGGGGATCAGGGTCTCGGGCGTCACCTCCATGAGAACCATGTCCGCAACACGGCACCCCATCGTCACACGCTCGCCATCGCACCCCACCCGGACACTGGCAATCGCCAGTCCGACCACCCTGATCCGGCGCTGCGCACGCGCAAGGCCGAGTGCGCGCAGCGCCATCGGGAAGCGCCGTGTCAGACGCTCATGCAGGGCGGCATCCCCCGTCACCCGCAGGCCATAGGCCTGCGCGCCATCGAAACGCACCGCCGTGAAGCGGCCTCCTGCCCCCTGGCGGAGATCAATCCCGTCCACCACCCCCAGCAGCAGGAGCCGCCACTCCTGCCCGCAGCTCCGCGCGGTCTCGCGCAACAGGGCCGGACCCTCTTCATCGCCATAGCCGATCATCGCCAGACGATCGGCCAGGCTGGCCCCCCGGGCAGGCAGGATGGCCGAGGCCGCCCCCTCAAGGGCATGGCGCACCCCCGTCCACCACAGACGCCGCCGTCCCACCGCCGGGGACCAGCAGTTCAGCCCCGCACGTTCCCACAGCAGATGCACCAGACCCAGACTGCTCATCCGGCTCTGTCCACCCCCGCCCTGTCCGGCAGCCCCTGGCTCACGTCCGGCCCTGGGCGGGGTCTCGCCCTGGGCACGGGCCATGATCCTGAGGGGCTGGTCGAGGCTGACACGCAGGCGGCCATCCGCCTGCTCCTCGATCACACCAGCCTCATACCCACCCCGGCCACTGCGGGCCGGATCGGGGTCGTGGAACGGGCAGCCCGGCGCATGCCAGTCCCCCTGCCCCGGGAAACGCGCCAGATGGAACGCCTCCACGGCCCGGCCATCCTGCTGGCGCACCCGCCGCCGCACCACAAGGGGCACAGGCTCCCCCTGCCAGAGGCAGTCGCAATGCGGGCGCATGTCCTGTCCGTGGCACGCCTGCAGCAGGGCCTGCCAGCGCCCGGCCAGTCGCGCCTCACCATCCCACGACAGCCGCCCGCGTGTCCCGTTGGGGAAGCTCACCCAGTCACTCATCGCCCACCTCGTCGCACAGGCCAGGCGCCTCATGGCTGGCGACATCGGCAAACACCCGCTCACGGGCACCCCGGCGGATATGTGAGGCCATACGCGGACTGGCCGGACGATACTGGCCTGCCCCCCGACCCGGCTCGATCAGCCCCATCGTCTCCAGACTGGCCAGGGCCGCATGCACCTGGGCGTGGGTCAGGGCCAGCGCCTGCGCCAGCTGCGCGACCGTATGGCCCGGTTTGGTCGTATCCGCCAGGGTCGCCAGCACCAGATCGGCCAGGGGAGAGGCCTGCACCGGGATCGTCTGGGGCATCCAGGGCACCTGCACATAGACCCCATGGCCGATGGAGGCGATTTCACCAGCATGAACCATCTCTTCGAGGATGACGTGGAAGGCGCCGAGCATGGGCAGAGGAATATCGCGTCTGAGTTCGAGAACCGCATGCGGGCCACGCTGCAGACACTCGCGGATATGCGCGCGCACCGTATGCCGGGCCATGGCCCGCGCAGGGGCGGACATCCGGGCGTAAAGCGGGGGACGCGAGAGTGTGCGGGCCGCTGAAGGTTTACGAGGGGGCATCAGCCTTCTCCTTGCTGGTCACAATGCTGACCAGTGTAGGAGGGGCTGTTGTGGGCGCGGACATGCCCCCGGACGCGCAGCAGGACGGGGTAGTTGGCCAGGGCGCGATCCACGAGGGCCGGATCGAACATCACCCCCCGCTGATGCGCCAGCATGTCCCGCACGACAGGAGGAGACAGCGCGGGTTTGTAGGCGCGCGGGCTGAGCAGGGCATCGACAAAATCGGCAATGGCCACCAGACGGGCCGCTACAGGAATGGCCTCACGCCGCAGGCCGCCGGGATAGCCTGTGCCGTCCCAGCGTTCGTGATGGAGTAACACGCACTGGAAGACGACCGGGGAGGCCTGAGGCGCCAGGCGGTGGACCAGTGCTGCACCATCGAGCACATGGCGCTGCATGACCCACCAGTCTGGCGGGGTCAGCCGTCCGGGGGCATGAAGGATGGATGGGGGCGTCAGCAGTTTGCCGACATCGTGCAGACGCGCCCCCGCGTCCAGATCCGCCTCTGCCAGGCGGGAAGGCAGGCCGCCTGGCAGAAGGGCGCAGGCCATGGCGGCAACACGGTTGCCATGCCCCTCAAGGGCCGCACCCACCGTACGGGCAAGGGCCTCCAGAGACAGCGAGGGCGAGCGGGTCAGACCACGCCCCCCCCTCGGAGAAGGATCCATAGAAAGTCATGGACCCAGTCTGGCTCAGCCCGTTGTGAGCGCGGACCGGACCACCCTGTCAGACTGGCTCCAGACCCCGCGATGGCAGGTCATGCGCCGGGCTGCGCCGCCAGCCCCTGTGCAGGCTGGCCGGGGGAATATCCTCCACAAAACCGGACACACCACTGGCCCGCCCATTGCGCCAGCGGCACCAGGTGATACTGACCCGGCGCCGCCCGCGTGTCAGCGCGACATAGGCCAGACGGCGTTCCTCATCGGGATTGGCTGTCCCCGGCGCGGGGAAAAGCGTCTCCTCCCAGCCCATCAGAAAGACATGGGCATATTCGAGACCCTTGGCGGCATGGATGGTCATCAGCCTGACCCGCCCGACCTCCTGCGCACCGGCCGGGGCGGAGCCCAGGGCCGCATGGTCCATCAGCGCTTCCACCGTGGCGAAGCCATCGGCCAGACCGTAAAGCTCTTCAAGATTCTCAAGACCGGCGCTGCCGTCCTCTCCTGCCAGCCGCAGCATCGGCAAGTAGCCTGAGCGCTCGCCCAGACCACGCAGCCGTGCCCCAAGGCTCGCCTCACCCCCCAGTCCTTCGCGGCGGATCAGCATCAGGAACGCCCGCACCCCCTGAGCCCCCTGCCCGCTCGCCCGGTCATACAGATCCTCGGCCGCGGCAAACAGAGACAGGGCCCGCGCCTGAGCCAGGGCTTCGATTTTCGCCAGTGTCTTCGCCCCCACACCCCGGGCGGGAACATTGATCACACGCCGAAACGCCTCATCACTCTGAGGATCATCGGGGCATTCCGCCAGGCGCAGCAGGGCCAGTGCGTCGCGAATGCACGCGCGTTGCCAGAAGCCGGTATCGTTGACAAGTTCGTAGGGGATTTTCAGGCGGAGCAGCTGTTCTTCAAGCTGGCGGGAGAGAAAATTGTAGCGATAGAGGATGGCGATCTCCTGCGGAGGCACACCCGCCAGAAGACGACGGCCGATCTCAAGCCCGATCCCCTGGGCCTCATCCTGCGCGCCGGTAAAGGCCACAATCTCGACCGGCTCCCCGGCACCGGCACGGGTGAACAGGGTTTTTTCAAGACGCTCGGGATCATGCGCAATCACCGCATTCGCAGCAGCCAGAATATGGCCTGTGGAACGGAAGTTCTCTTCCAGGGCAATCAGCCGCGCACCGGGAAACTCCCGACTGAAATGACGGATGAAGCCCACATGCGCCCCACGCCAGGAATAGATGCTCTGCGCGTCATCGCCAGTTGAGAATATCTGGCCATGGTCACGGCTGAGCAGTTTGAGCCACAGGAACTGCAGGCGGTTCACGTCCTGGAATTCATCGGCCAGCAGGGCATCGAACCGGGCCGCCCAGTCGCGGCGATAGGCGTCATCGCGCATCATGGCCACCGTCGGGTAGAGCAGCAGGTCCCCGAAATCGGCCCGGTTGGTTTCGCGCAGCACCGCCTGATAGGATGCGTAAAGGGCGGCCGCCATCTGCCACAGGCTCTGGTCCTCGGCATCAGCCTGTCCGTAACGCGCCACAAATGTCTGCACGACCCCCATCGCCTGCTCGGGCAGGACCAGATCATCCTTGAACAGCGCAATCCGGGTTGTAATCCCCTTGACGCGTTTGCGCAGCACCTCGGCCCCGCTCTCCTCCAGCGCCCCGGCCTGCATGGCCTCGCCCAGAAGGCGTCTGATGATCCGCCGACTATCTTCGGCATCACAGATGTCAAAGCCATCACGCAGCCCGGCAATCCCGGGATCCTGCCGGAGCTGGCGCCGACCATGCCCGTGGAAAGTGCCAATCCACGACGGGGTGTTGCCTGCACCCAGGGCCTGGGCAATCCGGACACGCATTTCGTCAGCGGCACGGTTCGTAAACGTCACGGCCAGGATGCGGGATGGAGGAATACCCCGACGACGCACCCGGTCCACGACCCCGGCCACCAGTGTGCGGGTCTTGCCCGTGCCGGCACCCGCCAGAACCACGACCGCCCCGTCCTGACGGGCCGCCTCCTGTTGTGCCGCCGTCAGCCCGGTCGTGTCAGCGTCGGCGGCTGAGCTCATCGGCCCTGTCCCCCTCCACCAGCATCTCGATATGGCTGGCCTGACCGGCATCGAGGTCCAGCAGCCTGCCATCAGAGCGCAGCAGGGTAATCACGGTGGAGAAATCCCAGGCCCCGTCGTCGTCCATCGTGCCGTCAACCACCAGACCCCGCTGGACATCCCCCCCGAAGTTCAGGGACACAAACATATCGGGGAACGCCTCTTCTCCCCGGATGGCGGCAAAGCGCGCCCACTGTGCCACCAGAGCGCGGTCGCCTGCCCAGAGCCCCGTCAGGCAACTGACTTCGCGCAGCAGGGCGCGGGCATCAGGCCGTTTCTCACCCAGGCCCGGGAAGACGCAGCTGATCCGCAGAGCTGTCGTCGCCCCGTCAAGGGTGAAGAACATCTCCCCTGCGGGCCGGTCCGGGGCAAACAGCATCAGCGTACCCGTTGTCGTCCAGCTGCGGCCCTCATGCGCGCCCCCGACGACCAGAGCCGCATGATACTCTGCCCCCTGCCGGTAGCTGACCGAGGCCCAGGGCAGGGTGTAGCCCAGCGCGGGGGTGCGGTTCTGCCAGATCCCGTAATCGGGATGGGACAGAAAACTCTCGATCAGCGCTTCAAGGGCTTCGCCCGCGTTGGTGAGCAGGGACATTTCATAGTCCGCGCGCTTGCGACGGGCCTGCTCATCTTCAGGAGGTGTGGGGGTCGGTGCGGTCATGGTCAGATCCTTTCAGGCGGCCTGTGCGGCCATGTTCTTGAGTGTCTGGTTGAAATCTTTGGCCCGATCGGGAGGCAGGCGGCGCAGAACCGCCACCCCGGCTGCATCGGCGAGGTCGTAGAGGATGTCGGCAAACCCGTCGCCGCCCTCATCATCATCCGTGCCGATCTCCAGCACGGCACCGGGCACCTGGCTGAGGGCGGCCAGTGTGCTTTTCAGGGCGGCCAGCGTTTCCGGCCCCATGCCCCCGGCGGTGGACACGTAGAGTGCGTCCAGTCCCCGGCGGCCATCCAGAGCCGCGCAGGACAGCGCATCAATCGCGGCTTCGCACACCACCAGCCTGCGGACATCGCGCGCACTGCCGGGCTGGAAACGGAACAGGGTCTTGGTGCTGCCTCCCAGGCAGATGTGTGTCTCGGGGCCACGCAGTTCGACCCCGCAGACCTGCCCCTGCGCATCGGTATGGGCAAACCAGGCCGCATGATACCCGTCACGCACGCAGCCCGTGGTCATGGCCCGGCGCACGATCCAGTCGGGCAGGCACCGCTCCTGCGTCAGATAGGTCCAGACCTTGCCATTGCGGTAAAGCGGCTTCTTCTCGGCCCAGCGTTCAGCCGGACTGCGCATATCGTCACGCGGGGCACGCTCCTTGACGAACACAGCCCCGGCCGGTTCCACACCCACGTAGCGGCCCAGTGTCTGGCAGACTTCAAACCATCTGAGATCAGGTTCCAGAAACCGCAGCAGGGTAAAGGCATCACCACTGCCTTCAGGGGTGCCGCGTGACGCCCCCGGGTTCCACCAGCCCTTGCCCTGATGGGTGATGATGATGTGGGTGTCATCCTTACGGTATTTCAGGCTGTTGCGCGTGCTCTTCTCCTTCACCAGGAGAAACCCGTGGTCTTCGAGTAGGCTGGCGCAGGACACGCCCCCCAGAATGGTCTGGCGATCCTGCTCTGTCAGTTCGAAACGCTGGTAGGCCATGGCGGTGTCTCCTGAATACTTCAAGTCATACCATGTCTTCTGTCTTTACTTGTAGCACAGGCCGCCAATACATCAAAGAAAAACATTGTATTTATAGCAATAAAAACACGATATTTATTATGTCATTCAAGGCGAATATTACATTGACGCACAAGAAAGACCCTGCAACCGTCCCCTTCCTGAGCAGAAAGGCCCTGTCCCGGCACAAGGGCCGTCCCCACGGCAGAGCGAGCGCAGAGCGGGAGCCGCGTAGCGCGCCGAAGGCGTCTGGCCGTCAGCGCACAGGCTCACGCCCGCGTCCTCACGGCCGTCATGGGAAATATGTGGTGTACAGACAGCCATTGACCGGCTATCGTCGGTCTCTGCCCGGATGGCAGAGATTGCGCCAGAAGACGCCAAGCCCTGATCAGGAGCCTGCCCGTGCCGATGTCATGCTCTGCCCAGTTAGCCATGTTCCCGACAAGCGCCCGGTTGCAGCGCATCCGGCCTGATCGTAATGAATGGCGCTGGTATGCGCTCTCCATCCAGCCCGACCTCTTTGGAGGCGCGGCCCTCGTCCGGCGCTGGGGACGCCTGGGCACAGCAGGACAGATGCGTCTGGACCTTCACGACAATGAAGGGGCGGCAGCAAATGCTCTCAGCCGCCTGATCCGCCATCGGCTCAGGCGTGGCTATATGATGATGCAGCCCGACCAGGCCATCACCCCGGCAGAGGTCCCAGCCTCCCTGCTGTCACGCAGAAAGGCGGGACAACCCAGGCCGTGAGGGATCAGTCCGAAAGAGGATTCCTTGCCCGGCAGGAAACGACGGCAATGGGGGGATAGTGTTGAAAAACTCATGGTGAAGAGTGAAAGTGTTGCCAAGCCACTTCGACATAAGTGCAGCTTTCTTGCCTCAGGTGGATAAGGCAGGCGCTCCGGGAGGTATCAGTTTCGCCATTTTGCGGAGATTTTGAGCAGCTGCGGCGAGATGGAACTCATCACGGGCACCGTTTGGTCCTCTGAGCCTCAACCGATCGATCTTCAAAATGCGCTTGAGGTGAGCAAACAGCATTTCAACCTTCTTTCGTTCTCGTCTGGAGATAATATAGGCGTCGGTTAAAGCAATGTCGCGGGCCATATCACGAGCGCCTTCATGAATAGAGCGCAGAACCTTACGATTGGGCTGATTGGGGCAGCATTTTGGTTTGAGAGTGCATACGTCGCACGCCAGTTTCGACGAACGGTATCGAAGTAGGTTGTCGGGAGGGGCATTTGGTTGATCCGAGTTGATCTTGCGCCACTGCTGCTTCAGTTGCTGTCCTCCAGGACAGATGTAAAGATCGTGCACGTGGTCATATGTGAAATCTCGACGTTCGAAAGTCCCGTCCTGCCGGGCAGATTTGTCGAAGACCGGAATGTGAGGTTCGATGCCACGCTCATGAACCAGCCACGCAAGATTTTCAGCGGATCCATAAGCTGTATCCGCCGCAAGCCTTTCGGGCCATATTCCAAATGTTTCCTGCGTACGCTCTATCATTCGGCGTTGCGCCGTAACCTCGGCCTGCCGGATGGCTGTCGTGGTTTCTACATCCATGATGACAGCCGATTTAAGGTCGATGAGGTAATTTGTGCAGTAGGCATAATAAGCAAGGCCACCGCTTGCAGCGTTCCAACGTGCCGCAGGATCGACCGGAGAGATATATTTTGGTTGCACGGGCGTAGCAGACCCAAATGCAGCATCGTCCAGCACCGAGAAATACTCCCGCACAGCACGTTGGGCTGCCTCGATCGGCAGTTTATCTGGGCCCGGAACACTACGCTGCCGATTAGCGTCAGCCTTGATCGTGCTGGCATCGACCGCAAAGCCTTCACCGCCCACCAGTCCCTTGGCGATACACTGCCGGACGGTCATTTCGAACATTTGGCGAAGCAGATCACTCTCCCGGAAGCGTCCGTGCCGGTTTTTCGAGAATGTCGAATGATCAGGCACAGGGCCGTTGAGACCAAGGCCACAGAACCACCGGTAGGCCAGGTTAAGATGGACTTCTTCACATAGCCGTCGCTCGGATCGAATACCCATCACGTAGCCAACGATTAACATCCTGATGATCAGCTCGGGATCGATTGAAGGCCGTCCCGTGCCGCTGTAAAATGGACGAAGATGCTCACGCAGGCCGTCCAGATCGACAAAGCGATCAATTGAACGCAAAAGATGGCCAGCTGGCACATGGTCTTCAAGACGGAACTCGTAGAACAGTGCCTCCTGTATTTTCGTTCGATCACCCATCATTTGCAGGTTCCTCCTGCGAAGAGTGAATCAGTGCTTCACTCTCAAAGCAAGCGCGACTTTTTCAACACTATCGGGGGAAAGCAGAATGTCCGCAAAGGAATGATTGTGTTGAAAAAGTCAGCTTAAGGTATTCGACCTTGATTTCGTATGTAATACGGAATGAAAATCACACATGATTACAACACTCTATATGTTACTTTTTCGAACCGAAATTTCAGGCAGAGGGTCGGGCGAGACTTTTCCAACACAATCGAATAGAACGAGGTGAACAGCAGACATAATGCCAGCCCTAGAGGAAAGACCAACCCCTTTCCTGGTCGGACGTCATCACTCTTCCAGCCGATGTTATCGGAAAATGCGATGTGAATAATGCCGCATCGTGTTCGACAGCGTAATTCAAAGCCCATTTGCGTGATATGATGGCTGTCTGAGGGTCTGCATCAAAGACAGCACTCCACTCCGGAAAACACACCTGAATGGGGTGATGCATGACATCACCCGTGAAGAGCGCACGCTCCATCCCTGATTTCAGCACTACAGATGCATGATGTGGCGTATGCCCAGGTGTGGGATGAAAGGAAATTCCTTCAAGAACTTCGGATCCGTCTACGTCAATCTGATCTGCGAGACCCACCGAGATAATCGGATCAACGCTATCAATGCGTGTCATGAAACTGGTTTTATTGCGGATGCTATCATGAACCGGATTGCTAAAAAAATCATATTCGGCCCTAGAAAAGACATATCGGGCATTTGGGAAGGTCGGAACCCAGATCCCATTTTGCAGGCATGTGTTCCACCCCACGTGATCAACATGCAGATGGGTGAGAAGAACAAAATCGATATCTTCTGGCCGGACGCCAGCGCGCATCAGATTTTCAAGCCACACGGTGTGCAAGTGATCGAAATACAGAGCAGCAGGTCGAGCCTTGCTATTCCCGGCCCCCGTATCCACAAGAATGTTCCGACCGCGATCCTTGATGAGCCAGCTATGAACGCTCAAAAGGATTTTCGTTTCTGAAGCATCCAGCGTTTCAGACAGATCAGGATAGACCTGAAGTGCCGTTGCATCATCCCAGTCAGGAAGCAAGTGTTCTGGAGTGAGTGCTGCCAGCGTCAGATCCTGTATTTTTAGTATGCGGGCATCCCCTACAGTATACCACTGAAGATCGTTCATAATCCCAAGGCTCTCTTTTCGTTTTTATTTCTCAAAAAACACAGCGCTGTCGTCATGAAGGGAAAAGAGACTTCAATTCTTGCGGGAGTGCGCCTGTTGCATGGTTTGATAGGCACCCGAATAGTGGGTCCCATTCTTCAATCCGCAGATCACAAATCAAACCTTCGGATGCAAAGGGATCACCGGCAATCATCGCGTCAATCTCCTGCCGATTGGCGCCTTTCATAATCAGAAAGCCGGAGCGCAATGGGGTACCTTTCAACGGACCGGAGGCCAGCAGGCTGCCTTCCTGAATAAGGCGCCTGAGATACAACACGTGGGCTGCGACATGCTGTCCCCATCCCTCGCCGTCAGGGTGGTCCATGCGCACAAGATAAACAGGCATTTCGAAAGTCTCCACCAGAACTGGACTTGCCAATCACTCGAAGCCTTCAGCATATTCCTATTTTTCGCTGGATAAATTGTCGATACGAGACATCAGTCACAACTGAGGATGATGAATGCTTGACCGGTTAACCAGCATGAAGATTTTTATCAAGGTCGTGGAATTGGGGTCCTTTGCTGCGGCCTCCCAGCATCTGACTTTGTCGCCGCAGATGGTCGCCAAGCATATAGAGGCTCTGGAGCATCACCTTGGTGCTCGCCTGTTGCATCGAACGACACGTCGGCAAAGTCTGACTGAAACAGGACGGCTCTATTGCGAGCAATGTCGGCTTGTTCTGCAGGCTGCTGAACGAGCTGACAGTCTGGCAGCCAATACGCTTGGCACACCGCGCGGCACATTATCTGTCAGCGTCCCAGTCACCTTCGGGCGAACGGTATTTCTATCATTTATTCACAGTTTTCAAAAAAGATACCCAGAAATTCAAGTGCATTTATCCCTGACAGACCAACTGGTTCACCCCACAATGGATGGTCATGAGGCTGTGATCCGAATTGGTGAACTGGAGACGGACCTTACAGCGGTCAGTCGTCCTTTGACGGCCTATCGTCGGGTCATCTGCGCGGCTCAAACCTATCTGGAAAAACACGGTTTTCCAGGGCAGCCCGAAGATCTGATGCGCCACGAGTGTCTCCTATATGAAAACTCCGGCGGCCCTGTAACCACGTGGCACCTTTCTCAGGGGAGCGTTACGCGACCTGTCACCGTGTCCGGGAAGATAATCAGTAATGATTCAAGTGTTCTGCATTCTGCAGCTCTTGGTGGCGATGGCATTCTGCTGGGATATGAGCAGGCTCTGCTTCCAGATATTAAAAGCAAACGGCTTGTCCGGCTTATGCCCAGGTGGAAAGTTCCGGACAGGCCCATGCACCTGCTCTATAACGCAGGTCCGGTTATGACACCAAAGCTGCGGGTCTTTGTGACCGAGCTTCAAGAGGCTTTCCAGCCTGAAGCCTCTTTTCGACGGAAGGGTGCCTGACTCCTAAGCTCAGTTGGCAATCAGTTCCTGTTCACCATCCCTGTTCAGTCGGAAGAACAAACAGTTCTGCAACATCCATACGTGCAGGTGATTTCAGAGCAAAAAGGATACTGTCTGCTATGTCCTCGCCCTCGAGAAAGGTCATGGACGCTGCAAGGTCATCCATCTGTTTGCGGTAATCAGCATCTGTAATGTGATCGTAAAGCTCTGATTTTACGGCTCCCGGCTGAATGCAGGTAACGCGGATATTATGCTTTGGTCCGATCTCCATTCTTAGGCCGTCTGAAAACGCTGTCACCGCAGCCTTGGTGGCACAATAAACGGCGAGACCCGTAAAGACCTTCCGGCCTGCAATCGAGGACATGTTGAAAATATGACCCGAATGCTGTGCGATCATCTGCGGAAGAACGGCTGCCGTTGCATTGAGAGCACCGGATATATTGACGTCCACCATCTGCTGCCATTCGTCCACTTTCAGGCTGTCAACGCTGGATAGGGGCATTAGGCCCGCGTTGTTGACCAGAACATCAATCCTTCCAAATTGGGCGATCAAGCTCTTTGCCGCTTCTTGACACGAGACAAGATCAGTAACGTCCGTCACCAGAGGAATAGCGTGACCGCCAGCCTTGGTAATCTCACTGACAAGCGTTTCCAGGCGATCATGACGACGTGCCGCCAGACCAACTGTGATTCCTTCTGTTGCGAGTTTGCGCGCTGTTGCCGCACCAATGCCACTGGATGCTCCGGTCACCAGAGCAACTTTTCCTGCAATATTCATAATCTTCTCCACACGACGAGCCTTCAATCGGCCTTCATTGTCGAAGGACATGTAAATTATGCCAGAAGATATCTCTCATGGCTTCTTGCTGAAACTATCGCGATTTTGCGCTATAGATAGTCGCGCATGGAAATGAGAGAGTGTAGCAGATGGTTTTGTCCTGCCTTCCTTCTCGGCGTGCTGCCAGTTTGACACTGGAGCAACTTCTCCCCGGGAAGAAAGTCGCGCAAAGTGAAGGGGATGTCTGGAAGGATGTTGACGTCCAGATATTCACTCGCCCGGTACAAGAAGACGAAATTCTTGTACCTGCCGTCGCAGAACCCCTGCTTGTTTGGGTTCTCCGCGGAGAAGCAAATATTGAAGAGCGTGAACTGACAGGGCCTTGGGAACAGAGCAAGGCAAGAGCAGGAACATTTTACCTCACGCAGACGGACACACCCTATCTGATGCGGTGGCAGGGCAAGGGAAACACTTGTTTTGAAGTGTTGCATCTCTATCTTGGACTTGAGCTTATTAACCGAGCCGCCATGTCATTAAATCTGAACTCCTCACGTATTCGAATGCGGGATGTCTCGGGAGGACAGGACGTTTTTATATCAGGCATTTTGAGTGGTCTGGTAGCTGAAATGCAATCTCCCGCCATTGCAAATCCCTTATTTGTAAATGGTCTTCTGGAAAGTCTAACAGTTCATCTACTAAGACAGTATGCTGACACCAAAAGTGAGACAAAGCCAAGATCCACCCTCTTGCCGACATGGAAACTTCGCAGAGTTCTTGAGCATATGGAAGCACATCTGGCTGAACCATTTGATTTGGATGCCCTCGCTGCGCTGTGTAGGATGAGCCGTTTTCATTTCAGTCGTTCATTCCGTGCAACCACAGCACAAACCCCGTCTGGCTGGTTCATGCAGCACCGCGTCCAGAAGGCATCAGAAATGCTTCGCAAGACCAGTCTTTCCATTATCGAGATTGCCTTGGAAACTGGATACGAAAGCCCAAGTCATTTTGCTCAGGTCTTCCGCAGAGTAACCGGTCTCAGTCCTCGTAATTATAGAAAAATGCACTCATTAAATAAATAAAGGTTCAAAAAAGACTTTGGTAGAACAGTTCACCTAAATACAAGCCAATTCCGAAAACGGCATGAGCGCTGATGCTGAGAAATAGTCCTTTTTCAGGATTGGGAGCCCTAAGTCCGAAAAAACCGCCGCCCAAAGCAGGTTTCATAAACAGAAATGGCGCTAAAAGCGTAATCAGTCCGAAGATCAGACCATTCAACAATGTGGGGACTGTCTCTGCTATGACAGTCACAAAACTGAGATACAGTGCAGCATAAATAGCACCAATCAGATAATGAAATGCCCAGCCGACAACTGCCTCTCCTTTCAGGATGGGTCTTTTTCCAATCATTGGATCATAGATCCTGCCGTCGCGCCACCCTATGACCCAGCGGCCCGTGACAGGCCAGTTGGCTGCAGGAATTCCAGTCAATGGTTTCTGGGCTTGTTGCCAGATATCGGATGCGGCAGTCGCCACGACGCCGACTGTCAGAATTTCGAGCAAATTCATACAGCATGTCCTCGAAGTAAGAGTGTTCTCACACACCTTCATGTCACTTTTCGAGTTTCATGATATACTAACGAAATCGCACTCTAGCAACACAAGAAGTTACATGAGACAAGATAACAGATTATCCTGTGTGCTCCACGTACTCCTGCATATGGCAGAAGCAGGTGGTCCCATGACGTCAGAAGCCCTGGCTCGCGCCCTTAACACTAATCCCGTGGTTGTGCGACGTCTTATGGGTGGTCTGCGTGAGCATGGATATGTGCACTCCGAGAAAGGTCATGGCGGGGGGTGGACGCTTTCATGCCAGTTGGATCAGGTAACGCTGCGAGATATCTACGAGGCTCTTGATGGCCCAAGATTATTCGCCATAGGGAACCGAAGTGAAAAGACTGAATGCCTTGTTGAGGAAGCCGTTAACGACGCAATGAGCGGCGTCCTTGCGGATGTTAAGGCCCAACTTCTCGCGCGTTTTGGCCAGATTACACTTGCAGCACTTCATGCCGACTTCCATCAGAGGCTTGCAGCGCACCATGCTCCGGCCACGCTCTGCAAGTAAACCAAGGGCTGATGGTTAGGATTGATGCTGACCTTGTGCCTCCCGGAATTAAGATGTCGCAAACAGTGAGTGGTTTAAGCTACAAGACTTTGCTGGTGTTTTAGCCAGGTCATGACGTCGGTTACTTCAATGCCCTGTAAAGCGTTGAAAGTCTGCTTCTTGTCCCATGCCACGCCAGTATCGCGTGCGAACGCAAGACGATATTTCCGTATTCCGTCATCAGGGTGTGCGGCGACTTCTGCGCGTAGCCTATCCATATCCCACAGTTCCCGAATGACAGGGCGGCCAAAATAGTGCTCCATTTTTTCGGCGAGTTGAGCGTAGGAGAACGTATCCCCGGCAACGTAAACCACCTCGTTCTGGATCGGCGGTTTATGGGCGAGGATGCTCGCTGTAAGTCGTCCTATATCTTCGGAAGTGGTCACCGTCAGACGGTTATCCCAACTGCCAAGTGCGCGAACCTTGGCACCTTGAAGATCCACCAAACCGAAAGCTTGCTCAAACAGAAAGCTGGTGAAGATTCCTGTCGAAACGATTATCCATCGGGTCGCAGATTGACCGCGCAGCAGGTCCCTTACGTCTGATTGCTCATCAAATACTGGCTGCCCGCTGCCACGTCCAACAACATCGTAATCGACACCAAACTGCCACGGCACATAACGGTCCACCCCAGCTTTAAGGACAGCACTGGTAATTTTACGCTGTGTACCGGAACCACCAACAAACCCGGTACAACATATAACCGTATTGAACTTGGCGAAGAGGACGGAGAGGCCATCTACCGTTTCCGTCGCGAGATCGGCATAAACGATCTTCAGGCCTTTTTGCTTTAATTGTCGCGCAATATCTGTTCTGGTGCTTCCGCTTGATGGTCTGAGAAGAACGCTGATTGACCGAGTGCATTCCGGGTTCTGTTCAAGCAGGCCGGTGATGACGGTCTGACCAAGCTCTCCGGCGCCGATGACAAGGGTTTCAATGACAGGGGTCTTCATCGCTGGCATCAGGAATTCCTTATGGTTATGAAGTTAAAATAAGACGCGATGTGGGAAAACGAAGAAGGTACACGAGTGATACCGTTCGATAATCTGGACTTCGATGCCGTGATGGCTCAGTCGCAGGCAGCCTGTGCTGCTCTCAGTGACGATGATGGCGGGTTGAAGCGAGAAGTGCTTGCGCATGCCGGCAACAGATGGTCACTCGGTATTGTCCATATTCTCGGTGTTGCTGGTACTCTCCGGCACGCAGAGCTGGCGCGGCGGCTTGATGGGGTTACGCAGCGTATGTTGACGCGCTCTCTTCGTCAGTTAGAACGCGACGGTCTTATTATTCGCCGTGATTATGGTGAGGTTCCGCCACGGGTGGATTATACTCTCACTCCGTTGGGAAAGGGGCTGCTCGTAGGAATGATGCCTCTTTGGCGGTGGATTATTGACAACGCTGCAGCATTCAGAACGGCACGCGATCGGTTCGATAGTGAGAGGAATAGCACTTTCGTTGAGCCTCGTGACGGTCTGAATCAGCAACAGTGTTTGAGCGGCGGAGCTAATGCGCCATGGCACTCCGCTTTTGAGGATAGCGTTGGTGATTGTGACGAGAGGCCGCTCAAACACAGTTGCTAGCCGCCCGGGACGCCATCGCCCTGGAAAGCCATCTGGTCGAGTGCCCTGGCAACGCCGACATCCAGTTGGACCTGACCTCCTGCTGAACTACGCCTCCAACGTGGTCATGTACCCGCAATTCCAAGCCTACTTGCACCGGTGGTGCGGAGCCTTCGTCGACTGGCGCAGCAAAGAACCCAGCAAGTGCGGGGCTACGACTGCCCCAGTCCTCCGGCGGTACTCGCCAGAATCTCGGCCAGGGAACATGGCGTGCCTCCGGTCAAACGCACGATGTCACCGCTGACGATGTCGTAGGCGCCACGCGCCTGCCGCGCCTTCATCGATACCACGGCATCGGCAACCACGTCAGGCAGACCCGTTTTGAGCAACCCGGCTCGCAACACCTCGGCGGGCATAACGTTCAAGGCAAAGGGCCGCTGGATCTGCTGCGCGACCAGTCTGCAGACCGCTTCACCACGCAGGGCTTCAGAGCCTGTCAGCTGATATATGGCGCCCTCGTGGCCCTCGCTGGTCAATGCGGCGGCGGCAGCTTTGGCCACGTCGCCGCGCGAAACGAAACTGACGCGGCTGTCCTCAAGCATCGCAAGCCCGCCTGCCGTCAAAGACATCCGCACCTCTTCGACCAGCGTCTCGGAAAAATAGCTCATACGCAGTATCGTCCATGCGGGGATCGCGCTCTTGATCAACGCCTGCTCACTGTGCCAATACGCCGCCCCAACGGCGGACTCCCCCTCACGCTGCGTCCCGGTTGCCGACAACAGGAAGACGTGACCGACCTCGGCCTGTGCAGCGGCATCCACGGCCGCCAACATCTGGCGCGAACGAATCCCCGGCCGCAGATCAGCCCCCGGAATCAACAACAGGCGATCCAGGCCCTGATAGGCCGCCACCAATGTCTCGGATTGGTCGTAGTCGCCTAAGCGACCTGCGTAGGTTCGATCGGTCTTGGGGGTGCGCGAAATCGCCACCAAGTTTTCGGCCGCAACCGTTTCCGCCAACGCCTGAACAACTGCGCTACCGAGCTGGCCGCTGGCACCGCTCACACCTATTTTCATCATCAGATTCCATGGTTATTTATGGTTCTTTAGGATAAATTTGTTCCTATAAGCTAACAAGTACGCATGAATTCATGCGTCAGGAACACCCAGGTTCCTGTCGGCCCAAGGAGTAGCAATGGAAAATGTAGAAGCGGAATGTCGCGGCCTGGCAGAGGTGATTGCACGCATTGGCGACAAGTGGACGGTCATGGTCTGTGGCCATCTCTCAGAAGGCACCCATCGTTTCAATGCGTTGAAGCACCGCATCCCCGGCATCTCGCACCGGATGCTGACCATCACTCTGCGCGGGCTCGAACGCGATGGACTGGTGGCTCGCAAAGCCTATGCTACCGTCCCGCCGAAGGTTGAGTACTGTCTGACCCCATTGGGGCAAAGCCTGACAGGACCTCTGGCAGCCCTGGCAAGTTGGGCCCGTCCCGCCCTTGAACAGGCCCGCGCCGCATTTGATCGTCGTGCCGCGCAGGACTGAACTGGCGTTGAGGTGTGATGAAGCGCGCCGTCAATCAGCGGCGCATGCGGGGCATCATTCCATCAAGTTGAACCACTTAACCATGCGCTCGCTCAGGTGTTTGTCCAGAGATGTCGGTTCATTTTGCTACAGTATAATTACCAATATGCGCAGCATCGTGAGGCACATGAGCGGAAATTACTGGCAGACGGGAACAACGGTGACGGCATACGCGAGTATGTCGGACTTGCCACGCGCACATGTCCGGTTTTGGAAATCTTTATCGCGCCTTGTATGTCGAGGATGAGGCGGAAGCCGCCGCTGCGCATCTCGCACTTCGCAAGTGCGGCCGATCTCTCGCGCCGTCAGTCGAAGGACGCATCACACCGGGAGAGTGTGGCTTCGTCTCCGGTTCGCATTAGCGTGTCTTTCCATCCGTTGCGCTGTCTGAACCGCGCCGGAACGGCGCCAGCCTGTCGGAAAGATAAAGTCGGTTCATCCGCCGCAACTCATCGGGCGCGCCCGACGTCGTGGGCGCGTCGTTCGCGAGCATGCCGCGCAAGACTTTCATGGTGTTCAGAACGACCGCCGCGATGTCTTTCGCCAGCGCCTCATCCAGTCCCGGCGTACACACGCGCAGCGCCGCCGCAATTCCGGCCACGGCATGACCTCGCGCGCGGTCGCGGATCTCCATCTTGTCAGTCCGCGCCTCCATCAGGGCGGACAGCGATTTCACACGCGGATGAAGCGTGACAAGCAGTTCGATCAGGATATCCGCCAACGCTTCCGGCGAAAGCGTGGCCGCACGTTTGGCAAGTGCTGCGTATTCGTCTTCCAGAATGGCGATATGCCGCTGCACCAGAGCGTCCGCCACAGCCTCCTTGTTCGGAAAGAAGCGATAGAGCGAGCCGATCTTCGCCCCGGCGCGCGCGGCGATCTCCGCCATGGTCGTCGCCTCGTAACCGCGTTCCGCCATCAGGTCGGACGCAGCCGCGAGCAGTTCCTCGACGCGCTGGCGTCCAGCCGAGCGTAGCGGCTGAAGAGGTGTCCGTTTTGCTCTTGACGTATTTGAGTCCATCCTCAAATAATGCTCCTGTTTGAGTATCTGCTCAACTTCTAACGGTTCCGTGCGGTCTGGACAACGCTTCGGGACGGTCGCGCGAACGTCAACAGGGAAGCTCACGCCATGATTTCACTTCCGCCCACCCGGACGGCCCTCGTCCTGATCGATCTCCAGAAGGGAATCACGGGACTGCCTTTGGCCCCGATACCGGGGGCCACGATCGTCGAACGATCGAAAGAACTCGCGGCGCGTTTCCGGGCCGCCGGTGCTCCCGTCATTCTGGTGAATGTCGCGTTCGCGCCCGATTTCGCGGACGCGGTGCATGCGGTCGTCGATCGCTCCTTTTCGCCGCCCGGAGGCTTTGCTCCCGACTGGACCGAACTGGTTGACGGGCTCGCCAGACCGAATGATCTGCGTATCACGAAACGGCAATGGGGTGCCTTCTACGGCACGGATCTCGACCTTCAGTTGCGGCGGCGCGGCATCACCACCATCGTCCTGGGCGGAATCGCGACCAATCTGGGCGTGGAGTCCACCGCTAGGGGGGCTCATGAGCATGGATACAACGTCGTGCTCGCCGAGGATGTTATGTCCACATTCACCGAAGAGATGCAGCGCTTTGCCTGCGAGGAGATTTTTCCTCGTCTTGGCCGCGTGACGACCAGCGAGGCGATTGCCTTGGATGCGTGAGCGAATGGCGGACATCTGCGCGTCTCGCGGTTCCCGGCGAGATCATTCATGAACGCCGGAACGTCGTTGCCAGCCCAAGGCTCGGATCAACTGCCTCCCGGAATCTGGAAAATCGTGAGCGTCGCGGCGATCGGGTCTTTCATGGCGCAACTGGACGCCACGATCGTCAACGTGTCGCTCCCCGATCTCGTTAGGACCCTGCACGCGCCGTTTTCAAGCGTTCAATGGGTGGTCAGCGGTTATCTGCTGGCACTAGCCCTGACGTTGCCGCTGAACGGATGGCTCGTAAGCCGCCTCGGGGGGCGAGCGGTCTATTTATGGTGCTTCGGTGCTTTCACGCTGACATCAGGCTTCTGCGCGCTGGCATGGTCGGCACCGTCCCTGATCGCGTTCCGCCTGCTGCAAGGCATGGCTGGCGGCCTGCTTGCTCCCATGGCGCAGATGACGGTCGCCCGTGTGGCGGGCCGACAGATGCCGAGGGTTGCGAGTGCGATGACGGCACCCGTTCTGCTCGCGCCGCTTCTCGGACCCGTTGTCGCGGGAGCCATTCTCTCCGTCGCGTCGTGGCGCTGGATCTTTCTTCTCAATGTGCCGGTCGGGCTGGCGGCCTTTGTCCTCGCCGTCCTGTTTCTCCCGGACGACAGAGCGGGCGCGCGTGCCCGTCCGCTTGATCTGACAGGGCTCGGGCTGCTCGGGCCTGCCCTGGTGTTGTTTCTCTACGGCATGGATCACATCGCCCGACCTTACGGGCAGGCGACCCTGAGCGCATCCCTTGTGCTGTTCGTCCTGTATATCCGATCCGCGCGACGCAAGGGCGACGATGCGCTGATCGACCTGCGCCTGTTGCGTGCGCCCGCCTTTTCGGTGTCGGCGATCATCATGTTTCTGACGAACGGGGTGTCGTTCGCTGGTCAGATGCTTCTACCCGTATGGCTGATCCACGCCTGCGGTGTCTCGCCCGAGCGGACGGGCCTGCTCATGGCCCCGCTGGGCCTGGGAATGATGTGCGTCTATCCGCTCATTGGTCGTCTGAGTGACCGGTTTGACGCGCGCGATCTGACCGGTTGCGGCGCGCTGCTTTCGCTGGTTGGAACACTGATTCTGGCTGTGCTCGCCTATAACGGTCTAAACGCCGCCCTGCTCAGCGTCGCCCTGCTTCTGCGCGGTGGTGGCGGAGGAGCCGTGGGCATTCCGGCGATGAGCGCGGGGTATGCGTCGATCGCTCGGGACGATATTCCCATGGCAACGACTGCGCTGAACATCATGCAAAGGATCGGGGGGCCGACGTTGACCACGGTGTGCGCCACATTCCTTGGATGGCGGCTCGCGACAATCGGTCCGTCTCATATCCCATCAGAGGCTTTTGCTGAAGCATTTGGAGTGCTCGCGTTATTTCATGGCGTTCTGCTGCTCACGACGCGCTTCATCAACCACTCAGAAAACAACCGCGAAACTCGGCAACCTTCGACGTGACTGTACTTTGAGCGGTCACCAAAAAAAACAAATCAGGCAAGCTCTGCTGAATTTTTCTGCTTTGAGGCGAAAGCCGACTAAGGCTTTCTCTCAGAAACCAGTCAAAAGCAGATCAATAGCTTGGGTGATTTCATCCTGAGAGAGAGACAATGAAGTCACGACTTTTTTCAGATCACGTCCAGGCACAGCAGCCATAAACTGTGTCATCATAACGAACGACTGGTCATCGATTACGAAAACCGGATTCAGTCTCTTTGCTGGCTTGGGTGCCACTTTCTGAGATAAGAGTGGTACCACGATGCGGGTGCCCAACTCGTCAAGTATATCTGCCTGCACATCTAAAACGAAACGCGCGTCACCTCGTCCGGCCAAACGATACACATCAAAACGGGCCATTCAGAAGTTCCGATAATCCGCGAGAGGAAGACCATTCTCTTCGACATACTGCCGGGATGCTTCAAGGGAGGAGCGATTTTCTGCGAGCCATTGTTGAGCACGGATTGAAGCGATCGCTGACTTCAACCCCTGTTCGCAGGCTTGCGATATGTTGAGGTCAAGCGATTTGGCTTCTTCGAGTAACTGAGCCGGTAACGTCACATTAGTCGGACGACGTGATGGGCTGGTAGAATGCAGGCGAACCATAGCTTTACTCCAAGTCCTAGAAACCGGAACTTAGCACATATATATGCGCATTTCTATGTGCATATTATCATCTCGAGTTATGGCTGGTTTCCGAACACTCACGCAATTCTCCTTACGTCTGACATGAGCCTATCCCAGCACTAGATGGTCGACTAGAAAATCAACGAACAAACGAGTCTTGGGTAGCATGTAACGGTTCGCCGGCCACAACACCCTGAATGATCCCGCATCGTGGAGCATACCATCGAGAAGCGGGACCAGCGTGCCGGCCTCGATTTTCCTGTTCACCGCGAATGGCGGAAGGCAGGCAACGCCCAAACCTTGTTCAGCAAGATAGAGGAGCGGTTCGATCGTGCTGACGACTGCTGTCTCCGGCAGATCGAGTTTCAGATCCACGCCATTCCGCATAAGCGGCCACGGCTCTAGCCTTCCGTTGTTCATGTAGCGGTGATGCAGGCAGGCATGATTTAACAGGTCTTCCGGGGTAAGCGGTGTGCCGTGCTGTGCCAAATAGGCAGGCGATGCGACAATGCGGTGTCGAAAGACGCCCAGTTTGCGGTGCATCAAGCGAGTATCGGCGATCTCGCCGGTTCGGATCACCGCGTCGAAACCTTCCTCGATCACCGCGACCATCCGATCGGTGAAATCGATGTCCATCCGGATGTCTGGCCATGTTTTCATAAATGCAGCAATCACGGGCATCAAAAGCATGCCCGCGATCGGCAGGCTTACCCGGAGCACCCCCGAGGGCGTGTCACTGGCCTGGAACAGCATTGCCTCGGCGGCATCGACTTCCTCAAAGATTCGCCGACAATGATCGAGGAAGGTTCTGCCTTCGGCCGTCAAAGTCATGCTGCGGGTGCTGCGATGGAGCAGCCGGACGCCCAACCGCTCTTCCAGACGCGCGATGGCCTTGCCCACAGCCGAAGCGGAAATGCCGAGATCGCGGCCTGTAGCAACGAAGCTGCGGGTCTCGGCGGCGCGCATAAAGGCGTTGAGAGCGCCAAGCCGGTCCATCATTCAAGCCTCACATTGCGGACAATGATGTCCTGACTATTCGGAACTGTAGCTGATTTTTCTGTAATTGTATTGAGCTTACTGTTGGCCCTGCCGAGCCCTTCATCGATTTGCAGGACGATTTTAATGCAGCTTGAACAAATATCACTGGCCTGCGAGGCCAATGCAGAGCGAGAGCGCCTACCTCTCACCAGCCTACTCGCATTGGCAGCCGCGGGATTCCTCACCATCCTCACCGAGACGCTACCCGCTGGTCTTCTTCCGCAGATCAGCGACGGCCTGCACATTTCACAGGAGTTAGCCGGTCAATTGGTGACGGTTTATGCGATCGGCTCGCTGGTTGCAGCCATTCCGCTGACAAGTGCGACCCAGCGTATGCGGCGACGCCCGTTGCTGCTTATGGCAATCGCCGGTTTCGCCGTCGCCAATGTCGTCACAGCCATCGCGTCCTCTTATGCGGTCGTCGTGGCCGCGCGTCTGCTGGCTGGGGTATCGGCCGGACTACTCTGGGCGCTGCTCGCAGGCTATGCCTCCCGTATGGTCGTCCCGCATCTGGAAGGACGCGCGATCGCTGTCGCCATGGTTGGCACTCCGCTCGCTCTATCGATCGGCGTACCGGCTGGCACGTTTCTGGGTGCTTGGGTGGGTTGGCGGTTCAGCTTCGGCATTATGAGCGCGTTGACGTTACTGTTGATCGGATGGACCTGCTTGAAGGTGCCCGACTTCCCCGGTGCGGACCGCGAAAAGAGAATACCGCTGGCGAAGGTTTGGACAATGCCTGGCATTCGCCCGATTTTGATGGTGACGTTAGCTTTCGTACTCGCCCACAATATCCTCTACACTTATATCGCGCCCTACCTGGCCCAATCCGGCATGGTCGCGCAGACGGATCGCGTTCTGCTGGTATTCGGGGTCGCGGCCCTGCTAGGCATATGGGTGGTCGGCGCTTTGATCGATCGCCGACTGCGTCTTCTGACCCTCGGCACTATCATCCTGTTCTTCATGGCAGTGCTGATCCTGGGCCTTGGCCGATCCGAGCCGATGGCGGTTTATGGCGGCGTAACTGTTTGGGGACTCGCTTTTGGCGGCGTGGCGACCTTGTTTCAGACTGCGTCTGCCAAGGCTGCGCGTAGCGGGGCAGATGTCGCGCAATCGATGATCGTTACAGTGTGGAACCTTGCGATTGCAGGCGGCGGCATAGCGGGCGGTCTCATCCTCGGTGGGTTGGGCTCGGTCGCGCTGGTGTGGAGCTTGCTTCCCCTATTGACGGCCTCGTTCTTCATTGTCCGCTTGACCGATGCATTCGGCGCACGATGAGGGGCGGGCCATTGGCTTGTCTCGACCAGTCTGGGGCAAACCGTCCTACCGCCGTTACCCACAGAATGACCGCTCCCACTGTAAGCTGCCCTTTGTCGAACTGGTACGGAACGACAGGACAGTCCCAAGCGCGGTCTATCGTGGCTCGCCTGACAATGTCGGCTTTCGGGCAGCTGCCATCACCACTTTGATGTCTACCCTATAGGTGACTGCCGCCTGTCTGCTTTGTTTTTTCTGAGTCGACAGACGGTCAATTATGTCGAGTAAAAACCCATTCATGAACGCGTCTCTCATCCGGACAGCACAGGCCTGATCCCTCCATGTGCACAGCATATCCACACTGAAGAACTGGAGGCGTCTGAACTGTGAGCGTGCCTCCAAAGGAACGTCCGCTAACATGACTAAGCTGAAGGCCTTTCTGGGCCGATAACCGAACATGTCTCAAGGTCATCCCCTCAATCGCTGCCTCGGGCAAACCTAACCCAACGCCGGCTGTCTTGGCATTTATCGCAGTCAGATCTGTTATGGTCACATCATGAATATGCGGGTCGTTGATGTTACTGGAGCAACGGGATCGGTCATCGAGACAGTCTGCTGCACGAGGCCGGGTTGCGGATCGTGAGATGATCGATCCTGATCTGGCTGGACTCCCTGACAACGACCATCCACATTGGAGAATTGGTCGCCGTAATACCTGAGATCCGTCCATGCTGCACATGCGAAAACTCAATCAGCCAAGGACGTGGCAGACCAAAACGTTACTGACATTGCCACTGCACGATCGCGCATATCGTCTCTATCCGCGCTTCGGTGGTGCGGCTTCCCCAGGTTCACGAGAGGGCAAAGCAGGGGCTCATCACACCGCTGATCGAGATTTTTCGTGCAAATGGGACCTGCGCCTATGTGGGAGATGGGAGCAATTTCTGGCCTGCAGCGCATGTGCTCGACGTTGCCCGTCTTTATAGGCTGGCCATCGAGAAGAGGGCGACGGGTGCTGCGTGCGGCGATCCGGAGTGGTGTGGAGCGCGTGGTGATGACGTCGTCTGTGGCGGCCGCAAGCCGAAGGGTCGGTAGCCCGGACTGCGAATGCGACGAGACGGTGTGGACCGATCCGGATCCCTCTGGTGTGGACGCCTATACACGCTCATATCCGGATCAGACGATCAATGTAGTCTTCCTCCACCTCTTGCTGGCGCTATTTACCCAGCCCATATTCCTGCCGTCGTCCGACACTGCTTAACAGACACGGAGGATTCCAAAATGCATTTTTCTCGTATGTTTCAGGCTGGCGTCTTTGTTGCTACACTGGCCTGCGGCGCGGCTGCCCTGCCTGCGCAGGCTCAGGATACGTTGCGCGTCGTTGATGCACGGGGACACCAGGTCGGTATCCTGGTCCCAGTCCAGGGCATCGCGACGACAGCGGCACTGCCTGATATCGACATGTTCGACGCCGTTAATCGCATGATGGCACGCAATATGGCTCTCATGGAGGCGGTCGATCGGACATTGGGCTCGCGGCTGGGCGGTGCCCTGCGCGCCGTTCCGGCTGTTAGTCATGATCTCCCGAAACAGAGCATGTCCTGGCAGCGTTTCGAGGCGGTCAGCACCGGTGGACCCATCGCCTGTACGCAGACGATCACGATCACATCAGACGGTCAGGCGACGCCAATCGTTCATGTGTCACGCACCGGAAGCAACGCCTGTGCGGCGCTCGCTGCGCAGATGGCAATTGACAATCTCGGAGATCAAAAGGCTGGTTCGACGGCTCTGACGCCCGCCGTCGAGACGCTGACGGAAGACCCGACGAACGGACACGCTGGAAGCGCTCTGTAAGACAGGTGGTGGCCGGAAAACCCTGGGCCACCATTATAGAAGGAAAATATATTGATTTTCTGCGATCATCGCTATGATATTTGACTAATATAAACACCTCCATGTAATTTCCACCCGCAACACCGCCACATAAAATAAATACAAATATAAATAATAAAATTATTCATGAAAAAGAATCTGCATTTCGTGTCCTCTTGACGAGGCAGGCATCTCTTCCAATTTTTCTTTCGCTGGACGCCATCGGGTCCGGCATAGGCTCTGTGAGCCAGACAACTGAAGTCCATGTTGCTTTAATCGGAGGATGTGGATGTCGACACTGAAAGGACTTTATTCCCGCTATCGCCGCTCCTTGCGCACAGCCGCCCGGAGATGGCGCAACCGACTGGAGGGAGGCGTATCATGGTAACGCGCCCCCTTTTTGGAGACGATCCGCTCGCTCCGCGTGTGCTCTCCGTGCTCCGCCGCCTCGGTCATGACGGACGTGGCGTGACGCTAACGTCACTGGTGGCCCATACCGGTATACCGGGGATCAGACTTCGCGCCACGCTGGAACGTCTGGTCCAGACGGGCGCGATCGCCCCTGCCGGGTGTGATCCCCTGGCGTCTGATCTCGCGTTCCGTCTCCCCCTACGGGCAAGAGCCGCACCGCCAGTTTCGGTCGCCGCGTAAGGCACCGACCGCGCCCGGTAGATTGGAAACGCCTTCTCCGAGCGGAAGCGCCATCTTTTCTGGAACGACCGCACGAATGTGAGGGTGGAGCGGGGCCTTCCATCGGAGGTCCCGCGTTTCTGCAGATGGAATCAAAAGCAGCGAGAACAGGGAGATGTCGAGTTTTATCCATTTTCTCAACCTGAAGGCGCTTCAGGACTATTGGAATAACCATCCCCCCGTGCCCCGTTCACGGGGGACCATGCGGCCAGTTTGGTCGCACTCCGCAGAAAAGACGGAGCGAGCGGAACAGACGGCCAAGCAACCTCGGTGCCTTCGGCATAGGGAGAGGAGGCCACACGTCGCTGTCGGTCTCGTCCTCGTGCTGCTGGTCGGAATGGCCTCGCAGGCATCGGCTGATGCGCCGCATGATGTGCTGTCGTGCGACACAGAAAAGCAGCCGGTAAACATTCCATCCATGCCACTGGCCCGCTCCATCGAGATATTGAGCCGGCAGACCGGGTGCCCGGTTCTTGTCGACCCGATCCTTATGGACGGCCGGACCTCGGCAGCCGTCAAGGGCGCCTATACGCCTCAGGCCGCCCTCCTGCATCTGTTCGGGTCCGTGCATGTCGACGTCACCGCCACTGTTTCTGGCTTGAGCGTCAGCCCTCTGGATGCGAGGGCTCTGATATCGCGCGACACGCGGGCCGGCCTGAGGACTGCATCATGACTCTTCGCGCGGGCAGGCCGAACAGAATTATGTCGCTTTCGAGCGTTCAGATCGACACAGAACTGGCGGTCCTGCTGGCAGACTATCTCGGTGACCAGGAAAAAGACCAGGGATATGACGTCCTCATGCGTCGGGCGGCTGACCACCGGATTTATGATCGAATTTCTCGCTGGAGAACCGCGTCTTATCCGGAAGTGACGACCGTCGCCGTGGTCCGAAAACTCCTGCCTGTCGCTGACCGCACGCACATGGCTAAGACCCTGGGTATGTCGTTGGGAGACCTCGAAAACCAGCTGACATTAGCCTTGCCAAAAGGCATGCGAGACCATGCCAGAACATTGTCCTGTCGCCTGCCACGCTGGCAGCGGCTTTGAACCGGATGTGCGCCGGAAGGGCCACGACGTAGGAACTATAACTCAATTCATAGATGGGAAAACGGCTATGGAAGACCTCTCCATGAAACGTTCCTGGCAGAGCAGGGACTGGTCCCACTTCATCAAGCTGTTCAGGGGCCTGACATTCTACGAGCGTTTTGAACAGGCGATCATTCTGACCCTGATTGCGCTCATCATGCTGGTCACCGCCATCGCGACGATTCATCTGATCGGCGCGGTATGGCATCTGGTCGTCGATGTCGGAATCGATCCGATCAACCAGACGATCTTCCAGGCGATTTTTGGCGCGATCTTTACTGTTATCATCGCCCTTGAATTCAAACACTCCCTGCTGGTCGTTCTTGCCCAGCATGAGAACGTCATCCGGGTGCGGACCATCGTCCTGATCGCCCTCCTGGCGATTGCCCGCAAATTCATCCTGCTGGATCTGCATGATGTGACTGCCATGGAACTGTTCGCTCTCTCGGCGGCTGTTATGGCGCTGGGTGCCGTCTACTGGCTGGTCCGCGAGCAGGATGCGCGTGTCGCGCGCGATGCAAGGGAACAGGCGCATCTCGAAGATAATCCTGCGGCCCGCTGTGAGCCTGAACGGTCTTCATCCTGAAGGATCGAAGTAAAGGCGGTCTATAACGCCGCCTTTACTCAATCCCCACTATGTCTCGTGCGATGAGGACGTCTTCTTCGCCGTCTCTGGCCCTGACGGTGCCAGATGATCTGTGTCGATGGGCCGGAAAGGCGGAATGGGTTGTCCGGGAGAGTAGACCGGCCCCTTGTAGTTCTGATCCAACTGGCTTGCGTTCAAGCTGTCGACCAGCATATCACCTGTGCCGTCTTCGTAATGAGTGCGAGCCCCGGTTTTGGGGATTGTGGACGTTCCCTCAGTCGCCCTTGCATCGAACGATGTTGCAGTCGTCCGGACAACATCACCAGCATGTGCGCCCGACTGGCTCAGTAGAGACAAGCTCAGAGCAGCGCACGACAGAGATATTTTCATCCTCTTCATGCTCATGACCTTTCGAGATTCTCCCCCGGCCGGATGAATGGCCGGGGGAGAGTTTTCGTCACGCCATCAGGCTGCCTCTTTCCGCGCCTCAATCTGGGGCACGGCTTCCTCCGCACGTGCTGTAGAGGACGTAATCGCGATACGACGCGGCTTCATCACTTCGGGTATCTCACGTTTCAGAGTAATGGACAGAAGTCCGTTCTCGAAGTGCGCATCGGTGACTTTCATATGCTCGGCCAGATCGAAGCGGCGTTCGAATTCTCTGCCCGCAATACCCCGATGGAGATATTCGGCGGCGCTTTGCGGCTCCGGCGCCTTTCGTCCTGTCACGACAAGAGTATTGCGCTCCTGTGTGATCGTAAGGTCGGCCTCGGCAAGTCCGGCAACCGCCATGTCGATCCGGTAATCATCCTCACCGGTCTTGACGATATCGTAAGACGGCCAGTTATCGACCGCTGGAATCCGGCTGGCGAGATCAAGGGCGTTGAGCATTCTGTCAAAACCCACGCTCGAACGGAACAGGGGAGCAAAATCAACGGTGGCTCTCATAGCCATATCCTCCTTTGAGCAACATGGACACAAGATCAAAACTGATAGTTCTGTCTGCCGACCCCTTTGGCGGCCGGCAGATTCAATCTGGGCACTCCGTGCATGGTGTCAAGAGGTATCAAAAATGCAGAAAGGCAGGTTTGGGCGTCCTCAATCGTTCGCGTGTTCAGAGTGGACCAGAACAATGCCTGATAGCATCGGATGGAAGTTGCTAGCCGCGGCATTCGCCGCGACCATGCTGAGTGCCGCTCCGGCGGAGGCCTGGCCGTGGATTTATGCTGGACCACCAATTGTCGTTCCACCACCAGTCGTGGTCGCGCCGCTAGCTGTCAGTTGGGGTGGGCGGTCTCCTTCAGAAGGTTTATCAACCGCCGGTATGGCACATCAATGCCGCAAGGAGGCCTTCCACCCCATCTGACATGTCTTGTTCTATGATACGTTTTCAGAAGGGGCTGCTTTTATGCAGCCGAGCGGAGAATGCACTCGGGTGGGAGGAAACTCCATCAGCTCATGGTGATTGCGGACTGTCCGCTTAGGAGCTTGGCGAATGGGGGCTTGTATGTCCGGGATGAAGGCGACTGCCGCCTGTCTGCTTTACGAACAGGCAGGCAATCGCTCACTCAGCCTGATCACGTCCGCACCACCGCTCACGATCCTACCCGAACGGGTTTTTCACCGGATGGGTCTGAAACCCCTCTGAGACCACAGGAGGCAGATCGCTGCGGGCTTCCAGCACGGCAATGATCGCCTCCATCTGCGCTTTCAGATGGCGCGCGGCCTCAAGACCCGCCTGATCCTCCCGGATCTCCAGACGACCATACAGGCTGACATGATCGTCCGCATTCTCAAGGGTCAGACCATCCAGACTGACACTCTGCGCGCCACCTCCAAAGGGCACAAAGACCTTCGCTACAGGTTGGTTCACTGGGCGTTCTCCATCACATGGCGCAGAACCCGCCATCCCTCACGGATGAGCGTTTTCTGCAACTGGCGAAAAAGCCGTGCCTCCATCTGGTCTTCACTCCGGCCCCGCCCCCCGTAAGGGCTGGCCATGGCTTCAGGCAAAGGCATGGCCCGGTCTTTCACACTCTGTGCAATCCCCGGAAACGGATCAATCCCGATCCGGGCCTCAAGAGCCGCCACACTCATCTGCGTACAGGACGGTGCCTGCGTATTGGTGCAGACATACGCCCCTGCCCCGTTGCGTTCGGGGTCATAGACCGCCTTCCAGCTCGCGGACGGCACCAGCACTTCCTGCCCGATCGCCTGGATCTGTCCCTCGAACAATGGTCCTGTCACCACATAGAGCGCCCCATCCCGCCGGGCGAGAGCGCGCACGCCCATCTCCACACCGGCCCAGATGCCCTGGTTCAATCGCGGGGTCTGCGGCACGATATTGCTCAGGCTGAATGTCTCCTCCTGGGCCTCCAGACTGCTCGCATCCCCACTGGGCACCTGATGTCCCCGGTCATAGCCAGACCCCCTGTAGTCAGCCAGCCGTGCCCCATCCCCGGCCGGGAGGCGGGTTTCCTCATGGAAATTAGTGGTGCTGCGGCCAATGCGCTTCGCCGCCTCCACATCCTGCCGGGTCAGGTATTCCGCCGCCCAGAGTGGTTCGTGCGCCAGCCCGGAATGAAGAACCGCATATCCCCGGTTGCACAGCAGGACCGTGCGCGGAGCCAGCTTTGGGTTGAGCAGAACCGGCAGTTGATCCTCCGCCCCGAACTCGGGACAGCTGTCCTGCGCCAGGGCAGGTCCCGCCCCCAGAACCGTGCCCAGCACCAGCGCCATCACGGCCACCCGACCCCGCATGGCCTCTCCTTGTGGTCTTGTCTGTCGTCTCATCAGACATATCCTGCCCGCAGGCGTGCTCCGGTACAAGCCCCGTCCGGGCACTCTCATGCCGCCAGGTCCCGCAGCAGCCGGGACGCCCGCAAACCCGCGCGGGCCGCCTGCCGTCGCAAGCCCGCCTGCAGGGACGGTTTCAGACGCCCGGCACGGGCTTCATCTTCAAGCACGGTTTTTTCTCGAAGGAGACGGCGGGCATTGCCCATCCGCCGCACAGAGGAGGCCCGGAACGGAACCGGGCGGACAACTGTCTCATCACGCATCAAGGTTTTTCTCCGAAAGGGGGCCGCTTTGCGGCCCTGATGTCACTCAGAAAAGACTGGCCTGGACAGGGGGAGGAACAGCCTGCGCCACAGGAGGCAGGCCATGGCGGGCCAGAAGCTGACGCAACTGCGCCTGTTCCGACGCATCCCGTTCCTGCACGCTGGCCCGCCGATACGCCGCCTCCAGCCCCCACTGGCGCACACGCTGGGCAAGGACGTGTTCAACATCACACCAGCAGAACTGTGCCTGCCCGTAACAGGGAGCGGTCACGATCTGGTGGATGAATGCCCAGCGCCCGGCCGCTGTGGCCCCATAGCGCTGGAAAAAGCCGTGTCGGTCCACGCAGGCGATAAACCCCCACATCTGGCTGATCTGCTGATAAAGCGGGGTGGTAAACGCCTGCTCGGGCATCCCACGAGCCACGAAGGACAGAATGGCAGTCCCCATGGTGGCTTTTTCCCCGGCGCTCGTATGAGGGGTCGCGCAGAACTGCGTCGCCACGAGAGGTGGCAGACGCAGGCCCGGACACGGCACTGCAGCGCTCATGCCGCCAGCACCTGCGGGCAGGGACGATACGCCTTGTGGAAACGCCCGACATCGGGGAGCCCAGGGGAAGCTCCCCCACCCTGGGCCTCATCCACCTGGAGCAGACGGGCCACTGCAATCTCGCAGCAGACCCCATCCGCCAGGCGGCGGATGATCGCCCGGTCCGAACGCCCGGCAATCACCCGGTCCACCCAGCGGCCCGTAGCCGGATCGCGACAGGCCGCGGCAACCACCCCATTGCAAAACGCCATGACCATCCAGGTCACATCCCGCCCATGGGTCAGATATTCGGGCAGGCGATAGAGCGTCCCCTGGGCCACAGGTCCTACACGCAGGGGGTTGTCACGAGGCGCAAACCAGCGCCCCGCGTAATATTGTCTGAACATCTTTTTCTCCGGTTGGGTCTCAGCGCGCGGCAAGCACTGCCTCTTGCACCATGACGATTGGGTGGTCGGCGACGATGGCCGACAGCACATCCGGACCGAACAGGATTCCGCTTATAAGCACGAGCAGGCTGGCCACCCCGAACAGGAAGCCCGCCAGATCCTTGATATCCTGTCGGGTTTGCGGAGAGAGTTTCATGCACCCTCTCCTTGCCCGTCGGCGCTCTGGACGGCCACATGCCGCCTGCCCCCCGCCCGACCGAGGGGCAGGAAGTCACCATGGGATTCCGGGGACAGGTCAGGCAGTGCAACGACCAGAGTTTCGTTTTCAACCCGGAAGAGATGGGTATGATTGGCAAACTGATACTGGTTCGGACCCATTTTCCTGTAAGTTCTGCCGTGTGGGGTCGCAGCAAACCGGAAGCGTGTTCCCACACGCAGATTCTTGAAAGTGACAGGATCAGACATCGTTTTCTCCTTCTGGTTTTTTTTCTGACCCTTTCAGCCGGCTCATCGGCCGACGCGCAGGTTAAGGGCGGTGCTTGCACCGGGAGCTTGCGACGAACCCTTAGCCTGCGTGACGGACTATGAGAGGCGACTTTTTCTTCTTTGTGTTTCTGTTTCTCCTTTTTTATTTCTTTGTTTTTTTGCTCAGGTACGGTGTCCTGATGTTAACCGGTGTCACATCGATCCAGACTGGCCCGTCACCCGTGGCCTCCAGGGCCTGACGGATCACCTCTGCACTCAGAAATTCAGCACCGTCATCCCCGCCAAAAGAGGCCCGTTTGACGGCATACCAGTCGGAGGAAGAGCCTCGGGGGTCGGCCTCCTTCGCATACGCAACAAGATTGGGCGCGCCAGTGGGATCAGGCAGGCACGGGTTGCCGTTGGACATCAGGTACACTCCCTGGTCGCCAACGAGCATCAGACCTGCCGGAATACGCGTGTCATCGATGTCGTCCAAGGTCGGCATCCGACCAATGACACGAACTTTCTGGTACGCAGGCGAGGAAAGCTGGTCGAGCGTCGGGCTATGGGTCGCGGCTGCTTCAGCATGGGCAAGCAGGCGCTCCACCAGAGCGCGGTCAAAGTGAAGCTTCATGGGAAATTTTCCTTTTCTGATGCGTGAACGGCATAAAAAAAGGGCGGGACACCGGAGTGTCCCGCCCTTTGGGGTTGAATAAGCGCAGTCTTAGAAATCGTAGGTCTGAACGCCATCGATGGGTAGGCCGTCGCGGTCGAACAGGACATAGGCACAGCCCTGTGTGCGCGCCGCCGCGAGAATGGCCGCAAGGCCAGGCGAGGCGTGCTCCGCCGCCCGAAGTTCCGACGAGGCGTAAATCAGCCACCCATACGGACCAGCGAGACAGGAAAGGCCATCCACCCCCTCTGTTTCGATATAACGGGCGAGAAGTGTCCGGTCCTCGGGAGAGAGATGGGCGGTACTCGCATCGGCAAAGCGCTCGATGGGTAAATTGAGTGTCGGCATGACCGGAAATCCTCAAGGCAAAAGGACAAAGCCTCGCGTCAGCGGGGCAGGCCGTAGGGCCACCCGCTTAGGCCCTGCATTGGGCAGGAAGCCCCTGCCCGTCCCCATCAGGATGCGAGAGCCTGCGGTGCCGCGCGCAGGGCGTCCTGTGCGACACTCAGCGGATGGCGGCGTGCGGCGTAAGCCGCACGCAATTCCGCAACAGTGGCGACATCGAGGAGCGTATGAGTGCACTGGCTCAGGCGCTGCACCCGCGCGTTGGCGGCCCGCAGCCACCCATACAGGCCGATGTGCCCCTCTGCCAGGCTAGAGAACTCATCCGGGGTTTTATCAGGCCAAAGGGGTGTGCAGTCAGCGAACTGGAACGGGGTATGCGGCCCGCCCCACATCCGCACCCCATGATCGTCGGGCATCGGCAGCGGGCACTTGAAAATCTCGTACATCCAGGCGTTCGTCCCCAGCGATCCGTTACGATACGCGGCCTCGAAACCTGCCGGGCGGCGTTGCCCTCGCGGCACCGAGATCATGATCATGAAGCTTTCCCGCGGGCGGTCTGCGGCGACACGGGCTCCATATTCAGTTACGGCACTGGGGATCTGGTCAAGCCGCGTCACGACAATATCCTGAGCCGGATAAAAGCTTCCAAGCAGTTCCATGCTTGTGGACGTTCCCAGATCATCATGCTGACGGGTTGCGCGGTTTGCACTGAGTCTCAGACGGGCCATTATGGTTTCCTTTTCATGATTTGTTTTCAACCCTTCCGCGCCCGCCACGTCTGGGAGGCCGGGGCCAGAGCTTGCCTCTGGTGGCGGCCTCCCAGACGTGGCAGCGGGTTTTTCTTTTGTGTTTTGCTGTTTTTCTTTTTGGGTAGCGCTCTGCGCGCGCATCCCCAGCTAAAGGCCGAAGGCGCCCGCGCGTGGTTGTGTCCATTTTGGCGCACGCACGACCCCGGCCTCACCCGTTCTCAGTATTCGGATGTAAGCATGACGACCTTGCCGAGACTGCTATCGGCCACGACGTAAAGCCTCTGTTCTGCCAGCGGGAAATCCGTATAACCCACATGCTGGCGGTACAGGTTGTTGGCCTCGCGCTCGCCGTTTCCATCCGTGCACACAACCTCGGCGCAGTGTTTGGTAAGATCCACCCTAAGCGTCCAGAACTCGAACTCGGCACGCCGGACAGCCGGAACCAGACGCGCACTCGCTATGATGTCCAGCAGCCATGCCGCACCATTTTTGGCCAGATACGCCGCCCCATCGGTCAGGATCAGGCCCATCGTGTAGCGATAATACCGGGTCGTACCGATAAACTGTGCCAGAGCTTCGCCCGTGATTTTCTCAGGCTGGGTGTGTTCAAGTGTCGCAGACATGTCTCTATCCTTTATGGTTTTTTGACAGTCTGCCGCCTGCCGGGACGGCGGCTGTGCGCTCAAACGCGGCGCGTAGCGCCGGGAGCGAAGCCCCACCGTTTGAACGCACAGCCCCGTTCTGGCGGGTATGTTTGCTGTTTGTGTTCTATTTTTTGAGCTGACGTTCTGCTCTGCAGATTTGTGTCCATTTTTGCGCGGACAGTCGTCACGCTCAGTCTCGGTTCTGTTTCCCTTGGGCGCAGGCGGGCGGTTGGGCCTCCCTGCATTGGCCTAGGCAGCAAAACGCCGGGCTGGAGGCGCACCACTCAGCACCGCGCGAGCGTCGGTCGAACGGCTCAGAGAGAGCGTCAGGGGCTTGTCGTGGCGACCATCCCAGCTCAACCCCTCGCAGGGGATCAACAGCCCTGATCTGCGCGCATCCTGATCACGCAGGAAGCACACGCGCTCGTTCCCGCCCTCAGGACGGCAGCAGGGGTGGCGGGACAGTGCCCCGCAGCCACGGCACGCCAGCTGGTAAGTTGGATCACCAGCGGGCCATTCATGATGGCAGCGTCGGCACGTTACGGGATCTCCCACACAGGCCCAACGTGACGAGGCGGGCCTTTTGGGCGCGGGAAGCGGAAAGATATTCGGCCGCATGGCATTCTCCTGTTCTGAATACCTGCTGCCTGCCGGGATGGCGGCCGCGCGCTCAAACGCGGCGCGCAGCGCCGGGAGCGAAGCCCCACCGTTTGAACGCGCGGCTCCGTTCTGGCAGGCGCGCTTTCTGGTCTGTGTTTTTGGGTTTTGGTCTGGAACCGACCGCCGTCAGGCGGCGATGCGCACCACCTCAAGGTGGCTGCCCAGATGGGCTTTCACCGCAGCCCGCGCGTCAGGATCGGCATTGTCCGATGCCAGCACCACGCCAGCCTGTTCAAGCAGCGCGTCCTTCAGCTCGGCCGTTTCGTCGTCCTGGCCTTCAGGGGCAGGCCCCTCGCCTGCGTCACCAGTTTCTGTTGACGCAGTCTCAGCTTCGTCCGCCCCTTCCTGACCTGTTCCATACAGTTCTTCTTCAACGGGAAGCAGGTGGTCAAATTCGCCATCGTCCTCGTCGTGGCCCTCACGATCAGCACGCAAAGCGGCCAGCCTTTCGGCTTTACGCACCATAGCGTCCAGTTTCGCTTTCCAGCCCTCGGCAGCAGACCCAAACCCGGCCTGCTCGGGCACCCAGCGCCCCTCAGGCCCCACATGCGCCATGATGGCATTGCGCATCTCTTTACCGGTGTTACGAGGCAGCAGGTTCAGTGCCTTGCCCGCCTCCATGATACCGGGCTTGCTGAAGCATTTGAGGAAGTCGTCGAACGCCATATTAGGCATCTGCGCATCAGCATCGAACAGCAGCCCCATGAGCTGGGCCGTTACACCACTGCCGCTATGCTGGCTGATCGTGCAGTTTGCGACGTTCTTGAGCACGGAAACCGCTTCCTGTCGTAGGAGTGCAGGATCACGGATCAACACACCTTCTGGGAAGAGTGCGGCCAGAGCGTTCTCCTGTCGGCTCATCTGACCATAAGGCTCCCGTTCAGGGGTATGCACGGTGACATTCTTGCCGCCAAGGGCCAGCAGCAGGGCCGCAACCAGATCCCACGGGTCTACATCCTCAACAACCGCATCAAGTGCCGCGTGCAACGCCTGTGTGCGGATGAGCCCCATCATGGTCAGACCGGTGCCAGAAATGGCCGCCCGCTCTTTAGGCGCAGCAACACTTGCGGGCGCAACGCTACGCGAGGGCGTAGTGACCCCCTGTTCGCCAGCCTCCTGTGGACGCAACGGGATTTCATCGATCTTCAGGGTGTTCGGATTAAGGAAATATCCCATCACATCGGTTTCCTCAGCCCGCATCCAGTCGCGCACCCGTGTATAGCCATCAGGGGGGGCCGCCTGCTCATACTCGCCGACTTCCATTCTGACCCCGCCCTCGGGTAACCCGTCGGCCAGCCACTGTTCCTGTGCGGCGGCAAACGCCGGGCCATCCTCGGTAAAGCGGTTATCCTTCCCGCCCTCGCCGAACAGGTCTTCAGCCCAGACCACGCCACAGGCTTTAGCCATGGCGTCATCAAAGCGGGCATCTGCCGCCATATAACGAGCCTGTTTCAGGTAACGGGAAAGTTCGCGCCAGGGCACGGTGTCCTCTGGATCTTCGGCGTTCAGGCGATACTCGGCCGGGTCAGCATCCTCCTCGACCATATCCTCAAACATTTCAGCCCATGCCGCACGCTGCTCTTCCACTGGGGCTGCGACGATCACTTTCAGATCGTTAAAGTCCGGGCCGCGCCCCATATCGATGGCATGCAGGATCGGGTCATGCAGACCCGCCAGAAGTGAGAGGCGTTTCAGATAGGCGGGTGTGACCATGAGCGCGCGGGCAATCTGTGCGTCCGTATACGCTTTTTCGCGGCGGGCCTTATCGACAAAGCGCCATTGTTCGCTTTGCGTCATTGCCTCACGGATGATGTTTTCGGAACCGGCTGCCAGCCCATCCAGTTTTTCGTCGGCGGATGTGACAATGACGTGCATTTCTCGCATTTTCGCAAGAACGCAGGCGCGACGGCGGCGATGGCCCGCTACGATCATCAGCTGGCCGTCCGGCAGTTCGCGCACCAGCGGCGCCTGCAGCAGACCCACCACCTTGATATTATGAGCGAGGCGTCGGTCGGCCTCGACATTGGGGGGCGAGGTGCGGGGATTTTCGGGGTTGTCGAGAAGATTTTTCGGATCGACGACGCGCAGTTCCATGGAGAGGCTCCTGATCATGGGGAAAACTGGCAGGCGATTGCGTCAGAGCCGCTTTGCTCTTTTTATCAATCTCCTGATGTTTTCCGCGCGGTCGCAGCTTGGGCGGGCGGGCAAGGCCGCGCCGTCAGGCGCGCAACGCCTGGCCTTGAGCCCCCGCATAAGCTGTGACAAACGTTCTTTTAGCTGCATTGCTTTCCAAGTCGACTTTTGGGCTTATGCCGCACACATCTACTTCTGAGGCGTCAAACGAGAGATAATCCTCTCACCTCTTGGCAAATGGAGGGTTCTTCGATCCCTCCATGTTTCGACTGCCGCCGCTCTTAACAGCTGCAGTCGAAACGATCAAAATATAATATCTTTTAATATGTATATTTAACCTCTCCAATAAACATTCTCCCGGTAGACGGTGTCGCTCTATTAGAAAACAAGCTCTGGTAATTTAAGCGATTAGCTAAATTATATCCGTTCATTGATATTTTCCAGTGCTCATCGAAACGATGTGAAATAACCGCACTAAAGTCAACATTAGCTGGCACTCTCAAAGTATTAGCCGCGTTGAGCCACACATGTTGACGCCAAGTCACGCCTCCCCCAATCAGGAAATTGTAAGGCTTACTTGCAAACGCATTGTAAGCACTCCAGAAAGTCGCCTGATTATGGGGAACATAGGGGATATTTTTCCCCAGATTAGCCGCAGTGCTAGAAGCGGTTGTACTGCTATCATACAAGGCATAAGTGGCAGTAACATTCCATCCTGGTAGGATGACGCCGCCAGCCGACAACTCAAGGCCTTGATTGCGCTGCTTGTCCGACGAGCCCTCCAATTCGCCCGTTACTGGATCTGCATTCATAGCGTTGCCTTTATCTAGGCGGAAAAGAGACGCAGTTAATCCAATACGATCATGAAAAATACTATATTTTGCTCCAATTTCATAAAGCTGTGCTTTCTCTGGGCTAGCAAAGGACGTTGTTCCTGGACGAATAGGTACCGAGCCGTTTGTAACATACATACCCATCGGGGTCGTAGAACTAGCCCATGTAAAGTAATAAGTCTGGTGGCTATCAGGTGTAATCATGAGACTTACACTTGGGTTGAATACACCGCTGACATCATGAAAATGTTTGTCGGGATATTTGGAGACATCGCCTCCCGTTACATTATAAGCGGTTTGCCAGCGATCCCATCGGCCTCCTCCCTTGACAGACAACCAGTTCGTAAACCAGATTTGGTCAAAAAGGAAAATGCCAGTATCAAAGCCATACCCATTACTATTGGCTTTGGCACCAATCCCACCAAGATTAACAAGTCCACTCGGATTTGAATTTCCGGGAACCAAATTAAGATTACCCACATTCGGGTTAGGATTGACAAGGCTAGCATATGGTTTTGCATTTAAATACGTGTATTGCTGGCGACTATCGCTAACATTCTCGATATCAAAACCAGCGACAAGCTGGTGCCTTAAAAAGGCAGTTTTGAAATTTGCCACCATAGAAAAGACATTTTGAACAGACCAGCTTTGTTGCTGGTACGGTAAAGGCGCCATGTAGGTACCTGCACCTAGTCCATTTCCTGCGCCGGTAGGCCCTGAACGGGCTACCAGAGCATCTGCCGGATTACCATAAAAATAATTATTTACACATGTTTTATCACAGGTAGCCTTAGATCCTGCGAATGTTCTATAATATTGCCCGCCTCGTAAATCATCATAGAAAGTAATATGATCATTTAGTTTATAAGTAAACCGTGCAGTTTCCATATTATCATTTGTCGAGTTTTGATCACTTCTTGTGCCGTAGAAATTTGTGCGGCGTATCCCATACTCAGTAATGGGCTGTCCATAAGCTGCGCCGGGTTTTGTAACAACCGGCACACCAAAATCCGGTATGGAATTCTCTTGTTGGTGCATATATTGCAATATTAACGTTGCTTTCCTACCCAATCCAAAAGCTATGGAAGGAGCAACCCCCCAACGGTGCGAATAGATATAATCACGTCCAACGATGTCATGTTCATCGCCCATTCCAGTAATTCGAAATGCCGTCGTTTCATTTATTTTACGATTTACGTCGAGTGTACCTCGGTAATAGTTTCCAGAGCCGCCAGAAAACTCCGCTGTCGCACGATTGGACAGTGTTGGAGTTTTTGTGATCATGTTAATCGCACCTCCAGTCGTGCCATTACCAAAGACCTCTGATGAGGGGCCTTTAATAACGGAGACAGTTTCCATATTAAAGGAATCTCGGGAATAAACTCCGTAATCCCTTAACCCATCTTCATAAATATCATTTTGTGCCTGAAAACCTCTAATGAGAAATTGATCACCGTTCATCCCACCAGCGCCCTCGCCAATTGACGAAGTGACCCCTGGGACATCTCGGAGCGCTTCATCCAGAGATTTGACATTTTGTTGCTGCATTAACTGTTGGGGAACAACGTTAATTGTCTGGGGCGTATGCATGACATCTTGCGGCATACGCGACAAACCAAGGTAATCGTGCATTGTATTAAAACCATGACCGGTGACCGTCAGGCTTTCAGTCTCAGCGTCCGATATCTCATTTTTTTTCGTTTGAGATTTGGAATCTTCCTTATATTGATGCTTTTTTTTCACATTTTTTGATGGAGATTCAGCGTCAGCATTAATCGCAGCCGATAGCATGATGCTAGCAGCTATCATTGAAACAAAACCAGTTTTACATTTCTTGTTTAGGATTCTATGCTTTTTCATTTTTTCTCACGCAAACGGCATTAACTGATGGTGCAGCCATAACATATACTCCACAAAATGTTAATGCGAGTTATTATCATTTCCACTCTAAAAATCGCAAAACTGTTTTCTGCGGATTGATAATCCTCCCCCTTTTTGCAGGCCAAAAGTAGCGTCAGCACTGTCGAGAACCCCAACACAATCTTACATAAGATTCCTGCCAGACTTACGCTCGTGTAGACACTCAGAGCATCACCTGAGGACACGGATAACAGCTGCGCTAAACTATCCAGCTTTTTTTAATTCACGCGGCGTCCCTGAGAGTGTTGGGGGCGTCTTCTCCCTCTGAGGGGGGCGTGCTGTCGTCATTGGCCGGAACATCCTCCCCTGCCCCGCTGGTTGCGGCAAGATCGGCTTCGAGGTCCGCCAGCGCGTTACGCTTCTCGTCCAGCAGCGCCTGATCGCGGAACGGCGCACCCAGCCGGGCCTGATAGGCGGGCAGACGGCGGGTCGCCTCGTCACGGATTTTGAGGGTGTCAGCCAGTTCCCCATCAAGGCGCAGGATCAGGTTCTCGATGCGCGCGACCAGCCCCAGAGGTTTCGTCTCCTGATCCACGGCGACGTCCACCGTGCCATGCGCGAAGGCGACGGACAGCCCCGCCTCCGTCACCACCTTGTCCTCGGTGAACCGCTGACGGCTGACGGCCTCCAGCGTGATGGCAAACCCGCCGATGCGGCCCAGCGTCCACTGGCCTTCCTGCGCGTTCCTGACTGCCAGACGGAGCTGGGACAGCAGGAACGCCCCCGCCTTCTCACGCTCGCCAATCACACCGGCTTCGCTCTCGAAGCGGAAGGCATCGCCGCGCGTGGCCACACGGGTCGCCAGGTCAGCCTCGATCAGCGGGAGCCGTGCCTCGGCCCAGGCGATGTCACGCCCGGCCTGCTGGACGGCCCGCCGCACCGCGAACTGGTCGTCGTAATGGGCTGCAAAGAGGCGTTCGAGCCGCGCAAGCTCTGCTTCCAGACCGGCTTTCTGCATGAGCCGCATATCACCCGAGGCCAGTGCCTTGGCCATGGCGAACTGGTTGCCTTCACTCTCCAGATCTTCCACGCGCCGGATGGAGCGATCACCAGACATCGCCATGGCAATGAAGCGCAGCTTGCGTTCAAGCAGCTGCCAGTTGGTGGCGTCCACCGATCCTTCCTGCGCATAGGCGAAGATCCGGATTTCGGGGTTCTGGTTGCCCTGCCGCTCGATCCGCCCCTCGCGCTGGATGATGTCCGAGACCAGCCAGGGCACATCCAGATGGTGCAGGGCCAGCAGACGCTGCTGCGCGTTGACGCCCGTGCCCATGGTCTGGGTGCTGCCGATCAGGATACGCTTGCGCCCGGCATTGAAGTCACCAAACAGGCGCTGTTTGGCTTCGGCCTTCTTGTACTCCTGCATGAAGGCGATCTGCTCGCGTGGCACGCCCATGCGCACCAGTTCGTCCCTGATCCACAGATAGGCGGAGAAGCCCCGGGTCCCTTCTGCCCCCACGGTGCCCAGGTCCGAGAAAATCATCTGCACGGCACCAGGCTGGGCGTAAGGCTGGCCGGTCTCGGGGTTGGTGTAACGGTTCTGCGCACTCTCTTCCCAGATGGCAAAGACGTTGCGGATCATCAGGTCGAGCTTGCTGTCTCCCCCCTCCCCTGCCTGGGCCCAGCCGACAAAGCGCAGATCGAGCGCGGCATGGCGGGCATCCCCCATGACGGAGAGGAGGATGTCATCCCCCTTCCGGGGCTTGCCCTTACGGTTCTCAATCGCCGTGATCCGCTCGGCCAGCGTCTTCTGGTAGGCGCGGAAGCGGGCATGCACCGAGGCCACGACGATCTGGCGGTGTCCACCGCGCACGGCTGGCAGACTGACATAGCGGCGGAGATCATCCTGCTGCACCACATCGGCGAAGTCACGGTAGAGCGCCATGAGGTCCGCGACATTGACGAACTCGGTAAAGCGCGTGACCGGCTTGTAGAGACCGCTGGGCTGCAGTTCGAGTTCAGTCCGGGTCTCCCCGAAAGTGGCCGCCCAGGCATCGAACTCATGCAGGCCGCGACTGCGCAGGGCATCGAGCGCCATGTAACGCTGCACCGAGTAGAGCTCTCCCAGTGTGTTCGTGATCGGGCTTCCAGAGGCCAGCACCAGCGCACGGCCGGGATTGACCCGCTCCAGGTAACGGGCCTTGACGAACAGATCCCAGGCGCGCTGCGACCCTTCCGGAGCCACGCCCTTGAGGTCGCCCTGATTGGTGGCAAAACTCAGTTTGCGGAACTGCTGGGCTTCATCGACGAGGATCTGGTCGATCCCCAGTTCTCCCAGATGCAGAAGATCATCCTTGGTGGTCGCCAGCCCTTCGAGCTTGGCTTCCATCCCTTCCTTCATGCGCTCGATGCGCTTGCGCGACAGGCGGTCGTCTTTATCCATTTCACAGAGCAGCGTGTCGTAGGCCTCGATCTGTTCGTCGATCATGCCGCGCTCAAAGGCGGCCTCCACCGCGATGAATTTGAAGGCGTCATGGGTGATGATGATCGCATCCCAGGTGCCCGTGGCCGCGCGGGCCAGAAAGCGCTGGCGTTTGGTCCGCGCGAAGTTCGTCTCATCTGCCACGAGGATTTTGGCAGTCGGATAGAGCATGAGGAACTCGCGGGCCATCTGGGCCAGACAGTGGCCTGGCACGACGATCATCGCCTTGCTGACCAGCCCCAGCCGTTTCTGCTCCATCACGGCGGCACACATGGAGAAGGTTTTGCCCGACCCAACGGCATGGGCGATATAGGTGCTGCCCGCGGCAATGATCCTCCAGATCACCCGCTTCTGGTGGTCCCGCAGGGCAATGATGCTGCTCGCACCCGGCAGGCGCAGATGGGCCCCATTGAATGTGCGCGGCACGAGGTTGTTGTAGGTGTCGTTATACAGCCGGACCAGCCGGTCGGCCCGCTCGGCGTCCTGCCAGACCCAGTTCTGGAACGCCTGACGGATAGCCGCGAGCTTCTCCTTTGCCGCTTCGGTTTCCTGCGTGTTGAGCACACGGGTGTCGTTGCCGTTTGAATCTTTAACCGTGTCCCAGATTTTCGGGGACGCCTGCGTGAGTGCATCTTCAAGCAGCTCTCCGGCATGACGGCGCTCGGTGCCCCAGACCGAGGTCGCTTCCGCCCGCCCGAGGAACGCCCGTTTCTCGACACTCCAGCAGGCCACCTCGGCGGTATGGCGGATGGTGGTCTCAACGCCCAGCACCTCGCGGGTGAAGGCGATGATGTCGCTCACAGGCAGCCAGGGAGCCCCCAGACGGGCCGTAATATCGGACGGCCTCAGATCCTCGGGTTGGGCCCGTTCCAGCGCTGCCGCCGTGCGGGCGAAACGCATGTCGCTCTTCGCCGCTTCACGCGCTGCCACGAGCTTGGTGCGCACGGCCCCCGACAGCAGTTCATCCGCCGCCACCCATACATCGCCTCCCATGCGTGAGGCTTCGGGATCGAGATAAACAGCCTCGCCCAGTGCGGTCAGGGCGTCCTCCACGCGACAGCCCGCCAGCTCGGCGATCAGGGGCAGATCGACACGGCCCACGTCATGCAGGCAGACGGCCAGCGCATCATGGACCGAATGGATTTCGGGCTCGACCGGCGCATGGATGACGCGCTCGGTAAACAGCGGCCCCGGCCGGGCAGTCTGGGTGGCCTCGTCATACTCCTCGATGGAGGAGACCAGCCAGACATCGGGATCGTCATAGAACGGCTGGAGGTTGGGCCTGCGGCGGCTTTCGGTGTCTTCGCCAGTCGTCGGGTTGACCCGGACGGTGGTGTTGGTGAGATTGATCGGGCCGAACTGGCGGGTAAAGCTCTGCCAGGCCTGCCGCAGCCGATGCTGATGCCGTCCGAACGGCTGGTTGTCCATCTGGGCGCGCAGGACCGCCTTGGCCGCGTCCCGCACGGGGATCAGGGCTTCGATGATCCGGGCATGTTTCTGGAAGAGCCCCTCTTTCTGCTCCCCCTTGCGGATGGGCACGTCCTGGCCTGCGCCACCAATGATCTGATGCAGGACACGGTTGTGCAGATAATAGCTGCCTTCTTTGAGGTCAGCCCCTGAAGCCGCTGTGCCCACGGACAGCCCGTCCAGTTCGGGCCGGGTAATGCGCTGCTCTGCAGGAGGCAGAAACCGGCTCTCGGGGGCAATGCGGGCCAGAGCTTCGGGCAGAGCGGTTTGAAGATCGACGCCCGCCACCGGCAGACAGCAGTACTCCAGTCCGAACTGACTGCTGCCCCAGCCATGCTGGCCGAGCACCTGTGCGGGGTGATCGAGGAGATAACGGTTGATCCATAACGGGCCGCGCCCTTCATCACTCTCTGGCACGACAGCCGTTTCCAGCCATGCCTGGTCGCCGGGCAGATCGCCGATCATGCGCTTACGGAACACCAGCAGATCGAGCACGACCTCGGTGCCGGCGTCAGCGCTCATGGTGCCTGCGGGCAGACGCACGGCTCCCAGGAGGTCTGCCTCTTCGGCGATGTGCCGCCGGGCCCGGGGGTCACTCTTGTCCAGCGTATGGCGTGAGGTCACGAAGGCGGCAAACCCACCGGGCCGTAGGGCGCCTATGGCACGGGCGATGAACCAGTCATGCAGGCTGAAGCCCCGCAGCTCACGATGCTCGGGGACAGAGACCGTGCGGTTGGAGAAGGGGGGATTACCGATGGCCAGATCGTAGTCACTGGCCAGGCTGGCCTTTGTGAAGTCTTCCTGCCTGATCCACTGCTTAGGGAAGAGGACCCGCGCGATCCTGGCGGTCACGCTGTCCATCTCGATCCCGGTGAAAGCAATCCGGCCTTCGAGACGCTGGGGCCGTCTGGCGATGAACTGCCCGGCCCCGCAGCCGGGTTCGAGGACGGAGCCCCCCTGGAAGCCACGGGCCATGAGCATGTCCCACAGGGCATTGACGATGAAATCTGGTGTGAAGTGGGCATATTGTGTAGCCCGGGCGAGGGAGGCGCGTTCTGGTACGCTGCTGGCGTTTTCCAGAGCCTTGCCGATGTCTTCCCACCCTGCGCGATAGGTTTCTCCGGCACGGGGGAACAGGCTGTTTGCCAGGGCACTGGCCCCGAAGCCCAGATACCGGCTCAGAATGGTCTGCTCGTCCGGTGTGGCATTGCGTTCTTCGGCTTCAATGACCCGCAGAAGGGCCATGGCGGCGATATTATCCCGGGCCCGGTCTTTCCAGGTGGTGGCCAGCCCACGTGGGCCTGACAGGTGGAAATCGGTCTGCGGGATGACCAGAGGCTCGGGGGCAGACGAGGAGGGCAGGGGCGCGTCTTCGCCGTCGAGATCGCCCCAGAAAAGGTCTGGCGCACCACTGAGGGCCGAGGATGAGAACAGGCTGAGCTGATCACCGAAGAGGGACATGGAAGGCTCCGGACAAACGCCGATAGCCGCCTGAGTCGGGGACGAGGCGGTGATCGGGAGGGATGGGACAACAGCAGGGAAGGGGTCTGAGCGCTGGATGCGTCAGTGGTCTCTTTTTCTGCGTCCTCTCCTCGGAACCGGGCCTGGGGGGCGGGGGCAAAGGCGGCGCCTGCGCCGGGATCGGGCTGGCTTTAGACAGACCGACCCACCCTTTGCGCACGACGCTCAGGGCTGGTCCGGAGTGTTTTATATTTGGATTTGTGATTTTTTTTGGATCAGTTGACAGCTGTCAACTTCGGTTTTTTTTGTTGACAGCTGTCAACTTCGTTATAAGGTGCGATATATCTTCAATCATGCGGATTACACCGCACCCGATGATAAGTGACGCACTTAAATGCAAAAAGCGACAGAAATAGATGTTATGCACTCAGAAGATAATAACACTCTAGACGTGTTGCTATCAGATCAAGCGCGAGCGCTGTCCTCACATCTCCAAGCTCACAGAATGGAGCTTTTCCCTCCTCGTGCACAAAAAGCACTGCGCTCATTCCAAATAGGTGAGGTGGCAAAAATATTAGGTGTTAAGCCCGGATATTTACGCAATCTGGCGCTTGAAGGGAAAGGACCAATTCCAGAAGTCGGCAATGGTGGTCGCAGAACATATAGCGCCGAGCAAATGTTGGAATTGCGTGAATATCTAGATGCAAATGCTCGTAATGGCCGCAGATACATGCCGACCCGTAGTGGTTCTGAAGAGTTGCAGGTTATCGCCGTTGTTAACTTCAAGGGTGGAAGCGGGAAAACGACATCGGCGGCACATCTAGCTCAAGGTTTGGCTTTAGACGGGCTTCGAGTGCTTGCTATCGATCTTGACCCACAAGCAAGTCTTTCAGCTCTTCATGGGTTCCAGCCAGAATTTGATGTCCACGAAAACGAAACGCTTTATGGCACGATTAGATATGATGATAACCGACGCCCACTTTCTGAAATAATAAGAAAAACCAACTTCCCAGGACTAGATATTGTTCCAGGCAATATTGAACTATCTGAGTTTGAGTATGAGACACCTCGCTTTTTAGCCTCGTCAGATCAAGCGAGCGCGATATTTTTCTCACGTGTCGATGCTGCTCTAGAAGATGTAGAAAAGGACTATGATGTAGTTATCATCGATTGCCCACCACAACTTGGTTACCTGACAATGTCTGCAGTATGTGCTGCGACAGGGCTACTCATTACAGTTCATCCCCAGATGCTTGATGTCATGTCTATGTGTCAATTTCTTCTGATGATGAGTGATGTGATGACACATTTACGGAATGCTGGGGGCAACGTTTCCTATAATTGGGTCAGGTACCTACTTACACGTTTTGAACCTTCTGATGCTCCGCAAACAAATATGGCTGGGTTCATGAGATCGTTGTTTGGCGATCATGTTCTTAAATTTCCAATGTTAAAGAGTACAGCCGTCTCTGATGCCGCAATTACGAAGCAAACTGTTTTTGAAATAGAACGTAAGCAGTTCACAGGTTCAACTTATGATAGAGCTTTAGAATCTGTTAATGCTGTAAATGGAGAAATTAGAGACCTTATCTTTAGTGCATGGGGGCGAAATTGACCCACGATAATAAAAACTCTCTGTCTGTTGACAGCTGTCAACTTCATGCAATCTAGAGGAGGTTATTATTATGGCTAGAAAAAATACTCTTGGCTTTCACTCTGCCAGTTCATCGTTAAGCTCTATTGAAAATGGACCTCAAGTACGTCCATCGCAGACATTTAGAACCGGTGGTGCTTTAGGTTCAGTTGCCAAAAGTTTAGGGAGTTTGGCCGAGACTGCTAATAAAGCTGAAGAGCTTGAAAGAACATTGCGAGAAGGCACTATCGTAGTTGAGCTTAATCCCGAACTAATTGACGATGCTTTTGTTCGAGATCGACTAGATACGAAAGATGACGGATATGAAGAATTAAAAACAGCGATTAGAGAAACTGGGCAACTTAGTCCAGTTCTAGTACGACCACATCCGAGTGTTCCAGGACGTTATCAAATCGCGTTCGGGCATCGTAGAGTTATGGTGTGTCGAGAGCTTAATCGTCAGGTTAAAGCGTCCGTAAAGGAGATGACAGATCATGAATTGGTCGTTGCGCTGGGTCAAGAAAACAGCATGCGGACTGATTTGTCATTTCTTGAACGTGCTTTATTTGGTCAAAGATTAGAAGCAGAAGGGTATGATCGACAGATCATTATGACCGCGTTAGGGGTAGACAAAACTTTGCTCTCCCGAATGCTAACAATCGTAGAACGTATTCCTGAGACAGTAGTGAATTATGTCGGTCGCTCTCCGACTGTTGGCAGAACTCGATGGCAAGAGCTTAGTGACTTCTTCCGTGATCAGAAAATCATGGAAAGATGTGTTCATTGGCTACATACTGAAGACGCTTTAAATATTCCGTTAGAGAATCGCTTTAAAGCGTTATTAAAAGAAGCCAATCGGAAGTCTGAAACTCATGGGAAAGGCAATAAGTCTGTTAAAGATTGGGTATCATCTGACAATAAAATATCTATTCAAGCAAACTCTAAGAAAAACATTACAGCTATAGAGACGACGTCTGATATCTCGGAAGAATTCTCAAAATTCCTGATTTCAGAGCTTCCGATACTATATGCACGGTTTCAAGAAGGTAACGGTTAACGTTGGATGGGTGGAGGAGAAGGGGATAGATATAGCCCTTTCTCGCTGATTCTTACTTTGGCGGCTCTATATGCTGCCAAAGCTAAGGCAAGAGGTTCTTGGAATTCAGCTTTAAATGAACGAAGCGTTTTGAACTCTCTTCCAAATTGACGCCATAGAGCTGCCCAAGAGACTAATGCTTCAGACTGTAATGCATGCAGTCTAAATGCTAGCCATAAATATGCGTCTATTGCTCTTGGCGATGTTTGAATATCACGTATTGCTGCGCGATCAACAAGGATAGGATGTCGCTTAAGTTCATTATAAAAAGCTTCAGAAAGAACTATTTTTTCAATCATCCGGGTTGTACGTTTTGTTCTAGGGTCTACTTCGCCAACATATTTGAAGGCTTCTACAAGACGTTCGTTGACAACAACAGCTTCGCGGTCAGTGCCAAATCGAAAATCAACAGTACAAGTAGCCAATCGTTCAATTTGTTCAACAAGCTTTTTAGTTACAGGTCCACCACGGCTTAAGCCCAAACGATTTAAAAGAGCAGCTGGACTTTTCCCTAAGTTAATTTCTCTGGAGTTGTGTTCAAAAGCTTCTGATTGCCAATCTATAAGCAACAGTCGGGCTATTGATCCGGATGGAACTGATAGATCTTCACGACTGTCATCATCACGTAAGCGAACACCTGGTCTTACTAGAAGTTGAGCATAGTCGGTTTTTATCAACCAATCTTCGCCAGGCTTTCGTTCACGGTGTGGTAATCCAGCTAGACACCATGCACTATAGCTATAGCCTATTTCAGAAATACCTTCAGCTTCTCTAACAAGCGATGATGAAACTGTATCGACGATTTTGCGGCCAGCACGTCCAGCTAAAGCATCATAAACAGTCGGGGGAGATGTAATGTCTCGCCCGGAAGAGAAATGATCGACTATCTCAAGAGCTTTTTGTGACCCGTGTTCTTCGACCAGCTCGTGCATTGATACAAACAAGTCTGGATGCGGTATGGATGTATCCATGCTCTGTCTCATTATTTACAAGCTGACTGTTGGTGACAGTGCCGTGGTGTTTGGTGCTTTGTCGATGTGTTCATTGCAGACAGTGCGTTGAGATGTGTTTTTTGCCAACCTTTGAAAGGTAAGATGTGTTCATTGCATGCCAAGCAAATTATTATTGTTTCTATATATCTATTGTTTCGTCGGCAAAAAACACGTGGAAAACATTTTAACTTATTGATTTATAATTATTTTTTTCTATTTAAACGGAAGCGTTGTCGGCAAAAAACACAGTAAGATGCATCTGCTTCGGTCAGAGAATAGCGGACTGTAAACATAGAACACATGAATAATGTGGAAAAAAACTGTGGGCAAGGAACACATCCTGGCCAAATCGTAACGTAAGCAACAAACACATAATTCACGAATCGTAGGGAGTGAGCAGTGAGTTATATGTGTCGGCAAAAAACACAATGTTGAGTTATGTCGTTTGACGCTCATGGCATCAAACTGAGGGCCAGCGGATACCGACTTATCTACCGGGTGATTGATAGCCAGGTTGTTGTTCTGGTTCTGGCGATTGGAGAGAGACAAGGCTAAAGCCTATACCCAGGCGGGGAAACGGCTCTGATGTTTTGAGTGGTAGGAATTATGACCAGGGGGCTATCACACGTGATAAGTCTGCTTATCACGTGTGATAGAATTATAAACTCGACCTCAGGCCGAAAATCCGCCACTTTCGGGGGATGAGCCTTTCAGCCAGTTCACTCGCAAACCAGCCTGAGCATGATGCAGAGGGCATTACTTTGACGGCCGCAGGGCAGGCCGCCCTGGCAACAGCCCGGGCGGCAGCGCAGAATGCTGCAGCTTATGCGACATTACGTGCCTATCGTTCAGACTGGCAGCATTTTCTGAGCTGGTGTGAGCAGACGGGCTTTCAGGCTCTGCCAGCCGCCCCGGCAACGATTGGCGCCTATCTGGCCAGTCTTGAGCAGGACTTTGCACCAACCACAATCCAGCGGCGGCTGGCCGCCATCGCCAAGGCGCATCGCTTTGGGGGGCATCCCTGGGACAGCGGGCATCGCGATCTGCAGGGTCCACTGCGGGGTGTGCTCAGACGGCAGAAGCGCCCCCGTAAAAAAGCCGGGGCGCTGCGCCTTGTACATATCCAGCGTCTAGTGGCCACCTGTGGTGGAGATGCCTGCGGGGTCAGAGACAGGGCATTATTACTCATCGGCTTTGCAGCTGCGCTGCGTCGTTCAGAACTGGTCGCCTTGCGGATGGTCGATCTGAGCGAAACTGACGATGGTCTTGCCCTGACGGTGGCCAGCAGCAAAACCGATCAGATCGGGGAGGGGGTGACGATTGGCCTGCCTCGTGGCGCCCATGCAGCTACCTGCCCGGTTTATGCGCTGCGCGCCTGGCGGGCGTTGGTGCGTCAGACAACAGGTCCGGTCTTTCGCAAGGTCGAGGCGAGGGGGCAGATCGGGGACCGCGCGCTGCATCCCGATGCCGTGCGCCAGATCCTGCACAGGCGGGCCGTGCTGGCGGGGTTCAGTGACGAGGAGATGCAGACCCTCAGCCCGCATGGGTTGCGCGCAGGGTTTATCACGGAAGCCTATTATGCGGATGTGCCCGAAGCCGATATCCGCGAGCATGTCCGCCATCGTGATCCCCGCACGACACAGGGGTATATCCGCACAGAACGCCGCCTCAGGCACAGCCCGGCCGGAAAGCTTGGCCTGTGAGCCAAAAGGAACATCTTCCGGCCCTTCCCTGGGACCATCTGCCCGCCCCGGGAAAGCGTACCCGCCCGCCAGAATCCCCACGTCGAAAAGCCCCGCAAGGACGCCGGGTCTGGGACAGGACATCCGTTCCCGATGACCCGGATGGCTGGATCAGCCACCAGTTGAGCGTACAGGGGCCAGCTCCGACCCTGCGTTCTTTTGAAGAGGCCGCCCGGGGGCCGGGTCTGATCCCCTGGGTGTTTGATACGCAGAGACAGGAGGAAGATCTCTTTGCTCTGCTGGCGCGTGTTCCCGTGGCGCAGCGTGGACTTTCGGTGCGCGAATGTCATGCGCTGGCGCGTCAGCTCGCGCAGAGTGCTGCCCGTGCCAGGGCACAGGACATGGCCCGCCGGGCGGATGGCCTATCCTGCCCTCTTGATCTCAACCGTCTGTTGCCCGTTCCACATGCTCTGCTTGAAGCTGGAGAGACAGACCCCAAAGCCCTTGCCTGGCTGCGCCAGCACTGGGGGGTGGCCTCATCCCTGCGGCGTGTTACCAGACGCAACAACTCAGGACACCATCCCGCTGCGGCAAAAGGGCAGGGGAGGGCAGAATGGAGTTTTTACAGTCTGGGCGGCTCTCCCGATGCAGCGATCATCCACTGCCAACAGCGGTGGCGTGATCTCACGTTTACTCTGACCCTCGCCCCTGTGATCTGATGGAAGATCCGGGCCTCACCCTGCGGGCACTGGAAGATGGTGAGGGCAGGCATTTTGCCGAAGGGAGAAGTGACCGGCTCCTGACCTGTTTTGAGGCCCTTGTGGCTGACCCGACCCGCACGGTGCTGGAAAAGGGCACCTGGCTGGTGGCTCTGGCCCGGCTTGTTCTGGAATGGTCGCAGGATCTTGTGGCCTCTCTCGACCCGACAGAGGGCGAGCAGGAGACACCGTCTGACCAGTTCTTACCGAGGGGACGGGGGCAGGCCCGTGCAGAGGCGCGGGCACTGGCCACCTGGCTGGACGCGCGTCCTGTGCTGGGACGGGATGTGTTTGTTGCCAGCACGCCTTCCGCGCAGCCTCATGCGGAGACGAGCCTTGCGGCGTTTTTGGTGGCAAGCCTCGTCGCTTTTGATGGCCGTGCCGGGTCTGTTACAGTCGAACCGCAGGTCTGGAGGGTGGTTCCGTTTGATTTTCCTGATCTCAGAACCGCGCGTGAACAGTTACTGCTGCTGCTCGAAGAGGCGGCCCGAGTGCCCCTGGCGTCGGTGACAGACAGTCTGGAGCGGTTGTCTGATGATCAGGCTTGGCGCTCCGGGCCTCTGTGTAGGCGGGCAACCCTTGCAGGGTCATTTCTTGCCAGTCTGGAGTTGGCCAAACAGGGCGAGGCCGTGCTGACGCAGGACGGCCTCTTTGCAGACGTGTTCGTCGAACGGGTTGTAGAAACACGATAAATTTAGTGCGCGTAGGACAATATTGCACTCATGTGCTGCCTATGAGTGTTGAGCATACCGGGGGGCACTGTAGCCTCTGGCGCCCTGTGTGATTTGATTTGCTGAATATTCAGAATTTCTGTATATTCTTGAAAATAATGGATGGAAGGAGCCAGCCAGTGAAACAATTTGCAGCGGGCGACATGACCCGCAATACAGGCGATCTTTTCGAGGCTGCAGCGATTGCCCCCGTTGCCATCACCAAGCATCGTAAGCCCAGGTTTGTTGTTATGTCGATGGAGCGTTACGAGACGCTGACTAGCAGGGATACGCGAAGCCAGGAGGTTTATGCCGTGGACGAAATGCCCGAAGATATCACCGCCCTGTGTGATCAGGGGATCGAGGACTATCTGAATGGCTGATGATTTCCCATGCGTGGGCCAAGTCATCGACTATCATTATCTTTATTGATGATATTGGGTGGGCTGCCCGCCCACTGACGCGCCCGATGCTGACTGACATTGGGCGCATCAAGCAACAGGATCACGGTATCGGCCTCACGCCCCTGAAACGTATGAATGGTACCTACACGATCTCGCGGCTACTCACTGAGTTTAACCCCCAGAGCACGGAGCAAATCAGTCTCCAGTCCATTTCTGTGAGTACGGACTTCCACTCATGTTTCTGAACGCCTTTCCTGCTACATGATTTTTCTACTGCGGCACCGGGGATCAGGCAAATGTACCGCAGGTCAGATTGATCCGTCGCTGTAGAATGGATTGCGGGGCCGGTGCAGTTTGTATATTCTTAATGGATATACAAACATGGAGTGTGGCATGCTCACCCGTACAACACTGTTTCTGTCGAACCGTTCTCAGGCCGTTCGTCTCCCAAAAGCCGTCGCCTTCGACAGCCCCCTGAAAGACGTAGTTATCATCCCTGACGGCGCACGCAGAATTATCGCCCCGGCCGATGCTGGATGGGATGATTTTTTCGCGGCGGCAGGCACTAACCTGCCTGAACGGATTCAACCCTCCATGCAGGAGCGCGAAAGCTTCTGATGCTACGTTACTTGCTGGATACAAACTTCTGCATCCGTGTTCTACGCGATCGTCCTCAAGGCCTACGAGAACGTTTCAATGATAACGCTGAGGCTCTCTGTATCTCAGATGTCGTATTATACGAACTGCTCTATGGTGCTGAGAAAGCCCAGAACGCTGCCAAAACCCGTCGTGAAGTCGAGCACTTCGCCGCGCGCCTGTCTGTCCTGCCGTTTGATGACGCAGCAGCAGCCCACACTGCCGAGATAAGGGCCGATCTCGAGCGACATGGCTGCACAATCGGCCCCTATGATCTCATGATTGCTGGCCATGCTCGGAGCAACGGCCTTATTGTCGTAACCGGAAACCTACGCGAGTTTACCAGAGTGACGGGTCTCCGCTGTGAAGACTGGACGGCTAGTTAGCGCTGGTAATCTCCCCATTTTTAGTAGGGCATTGAATGAGAATTCAGGCAGCTGTTTTTAGTTTCTGGGCGGGGGTTAGCCCGCTGTTCCCCATGTTGGGTCTGTCATTGTTATATGTCCAGAGCCATTGTGTTGCGACCTCTTGTACGTCCTGAATGCTTTCAAACAGATGCTGCTCCAGCCATTCCTGCCGGACAGTCCTGTTGTAGCGTTCAATATAGGCGTTCTGCTGCGGATTACCCGGTTGCGTATAGATCAGGGTAATCCCCTGTTTTTCGGTGATGCGCCCCGGGAATACGGCCCACACAAGACGCTCTACAACCGTTGGAAGCGCTGGAGTGCTATGGGGATCTTCATCCGCATGATGGATGGACTGGCTATCGGAAAGGCAGAACCTCAGACGATCATGATTGATGCGACCTATCTCAAGGGCACATCGCACGGCTTCGAGCCTGCGGTTAAAAAAGGGGCCCCAGGCCGTTTGATAGCGCGGACCAAGGGCGGGATGAATACGAAGCTGCATGCTGTCACCGACCGGAACGGACGTCCGCTGGACTTCTTCATGACAGCAGGCCAGATCAGTGATTACACCGGTGCCGCAGCCCTTCTGGACAGTCTCCCATCAGCCCACTGGATGCTGGCAGACCGGGACTATGACGCTGACTGGTTCAGGAATGCCCTGGAGGAGAAAGGGATCAAACCTTGCATTCTGGGACGGAAATCCCGTGGGAAACCGGTAAAATACGACAAGCGGAAATACAAAAGACGCAACCGTATCGAGATCATGTTCGGCAGGCTCAAGGACTGGAGACGGGTCGCAACACGCTATGACAGATGCCCCACCGTCTTCTTCTCGGCCATCCGCCTCGCTGCAACCGTCATCTTCTGGTTATGAGTCCTGAGCCTAGCTGGGGTATCTTTGAGGGTATTTAATTTGTTTCGTCTTATTTTATTGTTTGGGATCATGAAGTTATATAGGTAATATGAGTGTGGTCTTGGGCACCATCTTTTCCCTGAAAAATTAATCGCCTCGTACAGCGCCAAAGCGTTGTAACGCGCGTTTTTTCGGCGTTTTAGCCATTACAAATGACCACACACCGGTAACATTCTTTCTGAGATGTTAACAAGCACGGCTTTTTTGTGGCATGGGCCTCTCCCAACCCGAAACCAGCTCAGCTAAAATAGACTTATGGCTGCCCGCACGCCCCGTTGTAGCGGCCTCATTTGATTCGATACGGTCGTTGGGAAAACATATTCATGAAATTTGGGGCTTCACTTGGCATAAGAACACGCCTGTTTCTGGCTATCGGCGTCATGTGCCTGTTTTCCACCTCGGTGGTCATGCTGATTGGCGTAAAGGAAATGTCCTCTTCCGAACTGGAGGGGTCGCGCCAGCTTTTTGTTGAAACCCTTGCCTCCAACGCGGATACGATCGCCCAATCCATTGGCGGTGTTACTCAGGAAACCAGCATGCTGGCAGCCTCGGTTTCCGGGCTGATCGCTACCCACACGATTGATCGTGATGCTCTGGGCGAGATGGTTGCCCACGCCATTGAAATGAAGCGCACCAATGTAGTGGGGCATGCCCTCGCGTTCGAACCCAATGCACTGGACGGACGCGACGCCAATTATACTGCACATAAATACGCCGATTCCACAGGCCGTTTCGTACCCTATTTCTTTTTCAAACCCGATGGCACGACCGGCATGAACAAGCTGATCATGACGCCCGAAGCCGGAACAGGCTCCTGGTACGATCAGCCCCTGCATGACAACAAGACCGTTGTAACCGCACCGTATATTTACCCGGTCAACGGCAAGGATGTGCTGATGACCACCATCAGCGTACCCGTGCGCCGGGCAGGCAAGGCGATTGGTATGGTCACGACAGACCTGCAATTGACCTCGCTCAATTCGGCTATCGCCAGCCTGAAACCGCTTGGCACAGGCACGGTCGGGCTGATCGGCACGGGCAATATCTGGGTGGCCAACAGCAATGCCGCCCTCGTGGGCAAGCCGGTGGATGCCGAAACAGCGGCTTTCATCGCAGGCAAGGACAGCAGCGGACGCTTTATTAACGGTGCTGATGGTGCGGCATGGTTCGAGGCGGCCCGCTTCATTTCCATTCCTGACACGGATGCAAAATGGGTTGTAACCGGCATGGTGCCGCGCGCAACGCTGGTGCAGAAGGCAGGCGTAACCCGCAACCGCATGCTGCTGGGGGCTATCCTGTCCTTCGCTCTCACCATGGCGTGCATCTGGTTTCAGGCCCATAGCCTGAGCAAGCCTATCCGCCAGATGACGCGCCGCATGCGCGGGCTGGCTGATGGGGATATCCAGTCTCCCGTGACCGGTCTGGATCGTGGCGATGAAATCGGAGACATGGCAAAAGCCGTCGAAGTCTTCCGCGATAACGCACAGGAGCGCCTGCGCCTTGAAGCGGATATCAAGGCCTCGCAGGCTCAACAGGAACAGGAACGCCTTTCCCGCGAACGCAAAGCGGCCAAAGACGCGGCAGACATCAAGTTTGCCGTGGACAGCCTGGCCTCCGCTCTGGCGCGACTGGCTGATGGCGATGTGTCCTACCAGATACACGATACATTCGTGAGCGGTCTGGATGACGTCCGTAATGACTTCAACAACTCCACGGAGCAGCTACAGGCCACCCTACGCGAAGTCGCCAGAAACGCCCGCAGCATTGCTGTGGGGAGTGATGAAATCAAGGCGGCGGTGGACGATCTGGCACGCCGGACTGAGCAGCAGGCGGCCAATACGGAAGAAACCGCCGCAGCGCTGGAACAGATCACGACAACGGTCAAAAACTCGACCAGTCGTGCGCTAGAAGCCGGGGAGCGCATTCATCTGGCGCAATCCAGCGCTGAAAAATCCCGCCAGAACATGATCCGCACCGTGGATGCCATGCGCGAGATTGAGAAATCCTCAACGGAAATCTCGAACATCATCACGGTTATCAACGAAATCGCGTTCCAGACCAACATTCTTGCACTCAATGCCGGGATCGAGGCCGCGCGTGCGGGTAATGCAGGACTGGGCTTTGCGGTGGTGGCGCAGGAAGTGCGCGATTTGGCGCAGCGTTCGGCCGATGCTGCCAAGGGCATTCGCACGATCATCAGCACCTCCATCCAGCAGATTGGCAACGGGGTGCAGCTTGTGAACAGTTCCAATCAGGAACTGGACAGCATTGTTGCCGATGTGCAGGAAATCAACCAGCACATGAGCTCCATTGTTCAGGCATCGGAAGAACAGTCCACCAGCCTGCAACAGATCAACATCGCCATGGGGCAGGTTGATCAGGACACCCAGAAAAACGTGGCCATGGCGGAAGAAATTACCGCCACCACCCACACACTGGCCTCTGGTGGCGCGGCACTCATCCGCATGCTGGAGCGTTTCAGGCTCGAAAACGAGGCCAGCGCACGCCGCGCCCTGCGCTAAACGGCCTTCTGCCCCACTGGCCTGCTCCGTAACGGCCAGTGGGGTGCCATTATAGCGCGACGGGGACACGCAGCCCCAAAGGAGAGCTTTCGCCCATGTCGGAGCAACAGTCTTCTCCCTGAGCCTCTGCCAGACAGCCCTACCGGCACAAAACCGATACAAGTCCAGCTGGAGGGATCGAAGAACCCTTGATTGATACGCTTGGCTGGTGATTTCAGGTTTTTGGCGATTTGATTGACTACTTTTAGGTTCGTTTTCGATCTGCGTTTTGAGCAGATCGAGTGCTGCCCCCCGCTGGATTGCTATGCATTCGCGCTGATCCGCTCCAGGAAGAGGAGGCGACGCATATTATAGACGATATTGGCCAACCCGATCCTCATGGTGGCCCGCGTTATGCAGACGGTTCGGACGAACAGCCCGGTCTGTGATTTCTGATCAGCAAAGACATGCTCGACACGCGACCGGATAACGGACTTTCCGGCGTTGGATTTCTGGATATGCCGGGGCATAGGCATTGAGATGCGGCTTTTTCCTATGAACCTTCGAGACAAAGCCCTGCTTTTCCATGAAATCTTCATTGGCTTTGGAGCGATACGCCGTGTCAGTCCAGACACTTGAGGCCGTATTGGTTTTATCCAGCAGCCCCTCTCTCAATCGCGCACCATCACTGGCAGCGGCGTCCGTCGTCTTCCATTTCCGGATGAACCGGAACTTCCGGTCGATGGAGACATGGGACTTGTAGCCAAAGAATGGGATAGCCAGATCGCTGGATGGCATGGTTCCATCGTCCTGCCGCTTCGCCTTCGTGAATTGCCCCGGGTTTTGTGGAGACGTTTTTTATCTGATTTAAGCGGCTAACGCATGTGATTTCTGTTGTGCGTAAAAGCGTGCCTCAGCTTCTGCTGGCGGAATGTTTCCAATGGAGGACAGGAGCCGCCGATTATTGAACCAGTCGACCCATTTAAGTGTTGCCAGCTCAACAGCGTCCCTGTTTTTCCATGGCCCTTGCCGATAGATCAGTTCGGTTTTGTAAAGTCCGTTAATGGTCTCCGCCAGGGCGTTATCATAGGAATCCCCAACACTGCCGACAGAAGCAACAAGGCCCGCTTCAGCCAGTCTTTGCGTGTAGCGAATGGACACATATTGACAGCCGCGGTCGGAATGGTGGGTCACTTTTCCCTCAGGCCGCCTCTGGCACAGAGCCTGTTCAAGAGCATCCAGCACGAAGTCGGTATGGGCAGTGGACGAGACGCGCCAGCCTACAATCACGCGGGCAAACACATCAATGATGAAGGCCACATAAACAAAGCCCTGCCAGGTGGAAACATACGTGAAATCCGAAACCCACAGTCTGTTGGGGGCTGGTGCATGAAACTGTCGCTGTACCAGATCCTGTGGACAGGGCCGCGCCGGATCAGGCCGTGTGGTTCTGACACCCTTACCACGAATGACGCCTTTCAGTCCCATCCGGCGCATCAGCCGCTCTACCGTGCAGCGGGCGACATCCAGACCTTCACGTCTGAGCTGATGCCAGACCTTGCGCACTCCGTAGACGCAGAAATTATCATTCCACACTCTACGGATGTCATCGCACAGCTCTTTGTCTTTCTGGCTACGCATACAAGGATTTTTCTGTCTCGCCCGATAAGCATAATAGGCAGATGGTGCAATCGACAGAACCCTGCAGATTGACCCGACACCATATGTCTGCCGATGCTCCTCAATGAAGCGTGTCATGGTCTGAAGATGCGGTCGAGCTCCGCTTGGGCAAAATATGCCGATGCCTTGCGCAGGATTTCGTTAGCCTGCCGCAATTCGCGGTTCTCTCGCTCCAGTTGCCTGATCTTCTCTTGATCTGGCAGGTCACTCACCGCAGGCGCATTGGCCCGCTCATGCATACGGGTCCATTTTGACAGCGTGTCAGGATGAATATCCAGCTTTGGCGCTATCATCATCACTGCGGACCAGCGTGATGGATGGTTCTTCTCTTCCTCCAGAACCATGCAGGCTGCACGTTCGCGAAATTCAGGCGGAAAACGCTTCGATTTGTTGCTCATGAATTTTTCTTACCTCACGGGTCGTTCTGTCTCCACAAAACCCGGGGCAATTCAGTGGAGCCTGCCCTGCTGGAGGCCTTTGAGGGAGACAAGGGCGCCTTCATGGTCTGCGGGCCAACGGGGTCTGGCAAGACCACCCTCATGGGCGGGATCATCCGCAGGCGGCTGGAAGATCCAGCCTGTCACTGCAACATCGTGGAGGGCTCGGCCCCCACGGAACTGCTCTTTGACCGGGTGCGCAGTGTGAACGCCACGATCATGCAAACCGAAATCCCCCGCAAGATGGCGAGTTTTGATGCGTTCATCCGTGCGGCCATGCGCCAGGAACCCACCGACATCGTGGTCACGGAAATCCGCGACCCGCAGACCATGGTGGCGGGTGTGGACGCCGGGAACACCGGGCATCGGCTGATGGCCAGCATGCACACCAATGATCCGGCCGACACGATCCGCCGGGCCAGTGGCCTGTGCCCGGCGGATCAGCGCGACAGTCTGACGCTGGGCTTTGTCGAGAACCTGCGCCTGCTGGTCAACCAGCGCCTGCTCCCCTCACGCGACGGAAAGCGGACAGCCATCCGGGCCTTCCTGCCCATCACGCGCGGCATCCGCAACACGCTGCTCGACAGCCCCCGCGAGCGCTGGCCCGGCCTGATCCGTGAGCTGACGCACACCCATGGCCAAAGCTTCACCACGGCCATCCACGCAGCCCTCGCCCAGGGGCGCATTACCGAAGAGACCGCAGGCATCGCCCTGCGGGAGGAGGTCTGAGCATGTGGCGGTTTACTGCTGATCCGGTCCATCTGGTCATTCTCGATTTCAGGGCACTCGCCCCCATGCTGGTCTTCTTCTGCCACATGAACGAGGACACCTTCATCATCGCCCTGATCGGGGTGGCGTTCTTTGGGGTCCTGGCCTGGATGGGCCTGACCCTGCCTGTCGCCCTGCGGATGGCCCGCGCCTGCCTGTGCGGCCCGATCCGCCCCCGCCTCCCCCGCTGGAAAAAGAGAGACTACGCATGAGCGGCCGCCTTGATGTGGAAATCCTCGCCGACAGCGTGAGCAGGCTCATCATCGGCCGGGGGTATCGCTTTGACCATGATAGCCAGGTGTCCGACGCTGCGATGACGCACGAACTCTGTGCGCCTGACAAGCTCCTGCCCGTCCTGGTCCGCATGGCCGATCTGATGTGGCGCAGGCAGACAGGAATGGACTGTTTTCGTCTCGATCTGGTGCCTGCCACGACCGCCCTGGTCGGCCATGCGCTCACCCGTGTGGAAGGGGCCTCCCTCGCCCTGATCATCGCCTGTGTCGATGAAATCCTGCGCCTGGCTGTTGAGGATGATGTGATCACCATCGCGGTTCTGGAAAAGCTGGCCGGGCATCTGGCCAGCAGCCCGCACCCACAACGGGCTGAGCCAGACTAGCGGGATCATCAAGAAAGGATGTTTCCGTGCAGATCACCGTATCCGGACTGACCCGCCCCATCATGATCGACCCGACCGGCGCTGATGGCCTCACCATCCATGTCGTGCCGGTCGGGCAGGTGGCTGACACCCAGCCCCCGCCTCCTGCCCCCGGGGAGCCACGCCTGCGCACAAAGAGAACGATGCGGCCACGGTTTGTGCTCATCGCAGCCCTCGCAGGGCTGGTGGCCTATGGGGGGTATCACATGCCCTTCTCGCTCTTCCATCAGGGGGACGACATCACCAGGGTGCTCCCGTCCCCTTCCATGCGCCCGTCGCCGGGCCAGATCCCGAGCCTGCCGTATGGGGCTCCTGGGCCTGCCAGAATCATCCCGCCTACCGGAGCTGCCCCGAGCGCACCACTGAACCAGCCGTTCGGGCTCGAATAATGCCCATCGTGTCGCGGCGGATGGATGGTCCGCAGGACCATCATGAGCAGCGTGCGGGGATCGCCTATCTCGATACCCGTACGCTGGGGGCCCAGATCCGTGATATCGCCACGGGTCCGGGGTCGGCGTTTGGCATTCTTGCTCTGGCGGGTCTGACACTGGCGGTCCCCGCCCTGACCGCCTTCACCCTGCCCATCGCCGGGGCTTTCACCGCCTATGTGCTGACCCGCCCCCTCGTCCTGCCTCTGCGGCTGCCCGCCAATGCCCGCCTGAAGGACAGGAACAACCCTGTCGCCCATCCCAGGCGACAGGGCGTGGAAATCCCCGGC